>CALUMB010000014.1 GCA_944321645.1 uncultured Prevotella sp. | reverse complement strand
ATATGCCACTTTACAACGTCTTATTAAACTAGAGCCGCATTAGAGTGGTGGTTGTGCAACGGAATATGTCAAGAAAACCGCCAGAAGCGCCTATGAAACGGCCGTTTTGGCCTTGCAAAACGCGGCGTATCGCCTTCCGAAACGGCACGAATCGCATTGCAAAACGGTATGTTTCGCAATGCGAAATGGCGCGTTTGGGGAAATCGCCCCGTGTTTGTGGCTCCGCGAAGGGCTTCGGACGGCTTTCCGTTTTCTATTTCGTCGGTTTCCCAAGTGTTAAATTCCGCAGTGGCCGGAGCCGTTTCGTCGTGTGTGTTAAACCTTTTGTCGTGTGTCTCGTCACAATAATGGCGATTTCATTCGGCATAATCAATAACGACAAACCCAAAATAACAAGTTGATGAAACACATTTTTATGGCCGTAATTGCGGCAAGCATATGTGCCACGTCGCTTGCGCAGCCGCGCTACGGCATGGACAACATACAGCGCGAACGGCTCGACCGAGGCGTGGTGGCCATAAGGCAGGATGCCGGTCACGTGGTGGTGAGCTGGCGCACGCTGTACAGCGACAAGAAGGGCGAGCCTTTCGACATCTACCGGAACGGGGTTAAGCTCAACGCCGAGCCGCTCACCAAGGGCGGCACCTTCTACGTGGACGACAAGCCGATAGACGGCGACGCCACCTACGAGATACGCGGCGGGGGCCGCGACGGCAAGTTCACCCTGGCGGCAAACGCCCCCGAAGGCTACCTGCCCATAAGGCTGCAGAAGCCTGCCGACGGCACCACGCCCGACGGGCGCACATACTCCTATTCGCCCAACGACGCGAGCGTGGGCGACGTGGACGGCGACGGGCAGTATGAAATCATACTGAAGTGGAGCCCCTCTAACGAGCGCGACAACTCCCATGGCGGCTTTACGGGCAACACGCTCTTCGACTGCTACCGCCTCGACGGCACGCGCCTGTGGCGCATCGACATGGGGCCGAACATCAGGAGCGGGGCGCACTACGTGCCGTTCATCGTCTACGACTTCGACGGCGACGGCCGCGCCGAGCTTATGGTGAAGACCGCCGACGGCACCATCGACGGCAAGGGCAAGCCCATCGGCGACCCCAACGCCGACTGGCGCGAGGGAGCCAAGGAGGCCATGGCCAACCGGGAGAAAACCCAAGAGTATGCCGCCAAGGAGCAGGCTGCGAGGGATTCCATTCGCCGTGTGATGGACAAGATGCGCCGAGAGGGGCGCAGGCCAACGCGCGAGGAGCGCAGGCGGATGTGGGGCGCGGTGGCGAAGTGGAGCAACCGCGGCGGATGGCTCGACGGGCGCATACTGAAGGGGCCGGAATACATCACCGTGTTCAACGGACTCACGGGCGAGGCCATGGCCTCGGAAGCCTACATCCCGGAGCGCGGCGACGTGAAGGCTTGGGGCGACGGCCACGGCAACCGCTCCGAACGCTACCTGGCCGCACTCGGATATTTCGACGGCAAGCGCGCATCGGCCGTGTTCTGCCGGGGCTACTACACGCGCACCGTGCTGGCCGCATGGGACTGGGACGGCAAGAAACTGACCAACCGCTGGACCTTCGACACCAACGACGAGCGCTGGCGCGACTACGCCGGGCAGGGAAACCACAACCTGCGCGTGGCTGACGTGGACGGCGACGGGTGCGACGAGATAATATATGGCTCGATGGCCGTTGACAACGACGGCACCGGGCTGTACAACACCCGCATGGGACATGGCGACGCACTGCACATGACCGTGTTCGACCCAACGGGCGAAAAGCTCCAGGTGTGGGCCTGCCACGAAAACCGCCGCGACGGCTCCACGCTGCGCGACGCCGCCACGGGCGAGGTGATCTTCCAGCTGAAGAGCAACATCGACGTGGGGCGCTGCATGGCGGCGGACATCGACCCGACCAACCCCGGACTCGAGATGTGGAGCAGCGACAGCCACGGCATACGCAACATAAAGGGCGAACTGGTGTCGCCAAAGCCGAGCGAGGACGAGATGAAGAAAGACAAGGCCATGGCCGACGAGGACGACACGGCACTGTTCATGCGCGGGATGAGGCTCCCCACCAACTTCGCCGTGTGGTGGGATGGCGACCTGCTGCGCGAGATGCTCGACCACAACCGTGTCACCAAGTACGACTGGACTACGGGGCGGACTACCCTCGTGAAGGAGTTTGAGGGCTGCGAGTTCAACAACGGCACGAAGTCGAACCCCTGCCTAAGCGCCGACATCATAGGCGACTGGCGCGAGGAGGTGCTCGTGCGCACCACCGACAACACGGAGCTGCGCCTCTACGTCAGCCCCCTGCCCACCGACTACCGCATCAACTGCCTCATGGAGGACATACCCTACCGCCTGAGCGTGGCCACGGAGAACGTCGGCTACAACCAGCCGCCAGAGACTGGCTTCTACCTCGGGCCGGACAAGCCGGCCCGCGAGTTCCTGAAATAGCGGCAGGCCAACAAACGCCAATGCCCCCGGGAGCGAGCGTTCCCGGGGGCATTGGCGTTTGTTCGCTATGTGTCTTATCGTTCGGCCTTGCCCGCAGCCCGTTGCTTGGGGCGGCCGGCCGGCTGGCGCTGCGTGCCGCCGGGGTGGGGCTTGCTGGGCTTCTGCACGGCGATTTTCTCCCCGTCAACAAGCTTCAGCTCCACGAGCTTGTTGTACATCTGCTTGCCTAAGTACTCCGTCCACGCCGAGTCGAAGTGCAGCACGTCGGGCAGCAGGCCCGCGTCGCTCATGTCTATGTAGTAGACGTTGGGCAGCTCGGCGGCCACGCGCATCTGCGCCTCCTCCACGCCCTTGCTGTACTGCTTGCTCTTGTGCGACACCGTGCCGAAGATGAAGGGCAGCGTCTTGTCCTTCTCCTTGCCGGTCTTGGCGTAGACGGCGTTGCGCATATAGTTTATCATGTCCTTGAAGTTCTTGTAGTAGTGGGCTGCCTGCTTGCGGTCGCTCTCGCCTTGGTGCCACATTATGGCCTTCACGTCGTAGCCCTGCGGCAGCTTCGAGAGCGTGGAGTCAACGCAGTCGGCGAACCCTTCGGTAAGTGCCTTGGTGAGCGACTTGCCTGTGTTGATGTCGCCCCGGTAGGCGTTGTTGCGCGAAATCCATCCCGCGTCGGCGCACCACACGGGCAGGTGGCTGTAGGTGGCGGCAGTGTCGATGGCCGTCCCGCCGTAGGCGCACTTGATGGCGTAGAAGTCGGCCTGCAACGCCTGCTCGATGAAGTGGTTGGTCACGTCGCAGAAGGCGAAGCGCTTGCCGAACTTCATGTCGCCGAACTTCCCGTCGCTGGCCGAAGTGACGTTGGTGTAGTTGAGGTATCGGTATCCGCCCTTCAGGTAATGCGGCAGCTTGTCCACGTATTCGCGCCCGTCGGCATTCGACTGTCCTGCCGTGATGTATACGGCGGCAGGCTCCTGCGCCATGGCGAGGGCTGGCAGCAACGCCAATGCGGCAGCCGCTACGATGTCTTTAAGTCTTGTCATGTTGTCTTTGCTTGTTAAGGTGTTGTGCGTTTTAAGCGAGAGGGGAGGGCGCGTCGGCGTCCTCCCCTCTGCCTTGTGTGTCGTTGGGGGTTACTCTTTTATCAGTTTCTCGCCGTCCACCACGTAGACTCCGGGTGCGAGTCCGTCGAGGGCGGAGTCGCGGTTGACGTTGCCGCGCAGCTTGATGCCGTCAACGGAATATACGTCTACATTCGAGCCGTCGCCAACTAAGCCCTTGATGCTTTGCGTGGCTGCCACACGGAGCAAGCCTTTGGTTAGAAGCTCGGAGCTGTCCCACTCGATGCCTTGTCCGGGGCTTACGGTCTTGATGTTGAATGTGCCGTTGTGTGTGCCGTTGACGGTGAACACTTGGAACTCGTCACCCGGTAACAGGGCTGCGCCTTCGTTTACGACCAAAAGTATCGTGTCGCCGTTGTGGGTTAAATTGCCCTTCACGCTATATTTGCGCGAGCTGGGCTTGCCCGTTGCAGAGCTTTGTATCTTGACCTCGATGGTGGAACCTTGTGCCATGGTCACGTTGCCAGTGGCTTTGAATGTTCCGTTCATCGTGGCCGTACCGGCAGATATTTTGCCGCCTGCATTTACCACAATGTTGCTTCCGCCGCCCGTACCGTTAAGGCATGCGCCGCTGTTGACGGTGATGGTGCCGGTGGTGATGGCTGTCGGTATGGGGCTGAAGGGGTTGTTGGTCAGCTCGAGCGTACCGCCGTTGACGGTGATGTTCGACGTGCTTCCCTCGTTGCTCAGCATCCAGGTGCCTGTTCCGTACTTGGTCACGGTCTTGGCCTTGAGCATTCCCATGTAGGTTGTGCTCTCGTTGTTGTAGCCCACCTCGTAGCTGTCTTGGCTGTGGCCGAGGGTGCAGTCGGTGGCGGTGGATGCCACGGAGCCTATCTTCGTGGTCACGGCGCGCTGGTTGCCGCCGTTGTCGCTGTAGTGGCTCACCACGGCACCGGCATCGAGCACGAGCTTGGTCTTGGCCATGTCGGTCACGTTGTCCTGCAGGCGGAAGTTCTCGCCCTGCGCGGTGAGCGTGCCTTCAAACTGCGAGAAGTCGGCCCCGATGTCGTTTCTCACGCCGTTAGACTCTATGGTGAGGTTGCCCTTGCCCTTGAACTTGCCGTTGATGTCGCCGCGCTTGGTACCCATCACTGTGTTGTTCGTTCCTTCCACCACGGTCACGTCGTAGTCGAACACGGGGCGCGTCGAGCTGCTGTTTACGTCGAGCAGGTCGACCGTGCCGCCTGCCAGCACCATGGGCGAGCCTACCTTGCCGAACGTGGTGTTCCACGAGCCGCTTGCCACCTTGCCTTGCTTGACGATGAGACCTGCGAACGGGTTCTCCCCTCCGTAGATGAAGTTGAGCTGGCCCGGGCCGTCCTTCACGAGGTAGCCGCCGCCCTTCACCAAGCCTTTGAGCGAGATGGTGGCCGATGCCGAGGCAATGTTTATTGTGGAAGTGTCGCTGAGGGTCACTATGTGGTCGGTGGCCATGTTGGTGCCTTCCACCTTCAGCGTGCCGCCATTGAGCTGGAGGTTGCCCTCTTCGGCAGACGATGCGCCGATGCTGCTGCTCTTACCGCCGTCGGCCAGGTTGTTGATGGTGAGCGTTCCCTCGTTCACTACGGTCGGGCCGGTGTAGTTGCTGCCTGTCACAAGGAGGCGCAGCTCGCCCTGGCCGTTCTTCGTCAGGCCGCCGTTGCCGTTTATCCCGCCTTCGCCGGTGAGGGTGTAGGTGCCGTTGTCAAAGTCGAACGTTACGCCGGAGGCCACTACGTTGTCGCTCACGTTTACGTTGCGGTTGGCCGACTCGTCGTTGAACACTACGGCGTCGCCCGTGACGAACGGTGTTGATTCGCCGCCGAAGCTGAAGTTGCTGGCCTGGTAGTTCCACTCGTTGGTCTCGTCGCCCGTCCAGACCACGCCCTGCTGCGGGGCGCGTGTCTCGCTCACGTTGAGCACGAGCTGCTTGCCTTCCACCTCAAACCTGTAGTTGATGCCCTCCAGTCCGCGCGTCAGTATGCTGTCGATGTCGGCGGTCAGCGTGCCGGTGCATTCCGCCACGACGTACTTCCCGGCGGCGAGCGCAGTGCCGTCGTGGTTGACGGTGAACACGTTTTCGCCGCTGATGGTGAGGTCGCCGTTCACGGTGAGCTTGCCGGCCTGCCCGTCGGCGGCGTTAATCTCCACGTACACGCCGCCGGGCAGCGTGAGGCTGCGTCCGAAGGTGATGGCTCCGAACTTCTCGTCGGCGTTGCCGGGCATGAGGCGGCAGCCCTCGTAGTTGAGAGCTTCCTCGAAGGCCATCTCGCCGTTCACGGTGCATACGCCGGCGAGCGTTCCCTTTGCGCGAAGCTCCACAGGGCCGGCAATGGCGCCGTTTACGCAGAGCGTGCCTTCGCTTATTATGGTGCGGCCGGTGTAGGCGAGGCTGTTGTTGAACGTGGCCGTGCCTTGCTGCGACTTCCACAGCTCCATCTCGCCGGCCAGCGTGCCTGTGCCGCCGAAGGTGTAGTCGTGGCCTTTAGTGGGCATGAGGTAGACGGTGGACGGGCGCAGCGTGCCGTTAATCTGTATTGTCTGGGCGTTCTGCCCGCTCATGTCGAAGATTACGCTCTTGCCGTCGGCGTAGTTCTGCGCCGTTGCCTGGTCGAACGTGGTGAATCCGGCACCGTTTGCGCCCCATGCCGCGCCGCCCTGCCAGCGCAGGTCGGCCACCATCGTGGGCGGCAGTGGCGGGTATGGCATATCGCCGCCGAGGTAGAAGCCCGTGCAGGGCATCTGGTAGTAGCCGCGCGTGGTGCAGTCGAGGCGGTAGTGCGGGTCTTCCTGCAGCGTGTAGAAGCTGTAGTCGGTGGGCAGGTTGGTGGCGTAGCCCACCAGGCCGGTGCTTGTCTGGTCGTTTTGCTTCATCAGTATAAGCTCCTCGCGCCAGTCGCCGGTCATGTCGCCCATGAAGGCCGGGCGCACGGCACCGCCTGCGTGTACGGCCCAGTCGCTCTCGCGCGAGAACTGCACGAGGCGCGTGCCGTCGTACTTGGACACCATCACGTTGGTGCCGCGGTTGCTGCCGCCAGGCGAGGCGATAAGCTCGCGCTGCAGGTCGCCGTCCCACCACACTGCCTCCACTGGGTAGGCGGTCTCGCCTGTGGCCAGCACGTCGCCGCCCACGGAGTAGAGGTTGCCCATGGTCGAGAACACCTCGCAGCCCTTGTTGGCGGGGTCTACGTCGATGCAGCGGCCGCGGCCCACGTCGCCAATGGTGGGCAGGTACCACTCGTAGATGTGTTCGCCCGTGGCGGCGTCGTACACCAGCTGGCCCATTAGGTTGGTCTGCTGTATTGCGAACACCTCGAGGCCGGGCCTGGAGGGGTCGAGGTCGCTCACGTCGAAGCGGTCGCCGTGGCCTATGCCTGGCGACATTACCAGGCCCTTGGTGGAGTTCACGGCGTAGCCGCCCTCCATCAGCTCGTCGATGCCGTCGCCGTCAACGTCGGCCACGCGGCACTGGTGGAACTCTGCGGCTGGCGGGTTGGCGCTCTTCATGGCCCAGGTGTAGGCGTGGTGCCAGTTCTGGGGCTTGCCCCCGGCCCAGTCGAACTTCCACTCGCACACGTAGTAGTGGTGGCCGGTCTGCTTGTTGCGGTTGTAGCACTGCACGGCGAGCGAGGGGTGTATGCCATCGAAGTAGCAGATGGCGAACTTGCCGCCGAGGAAGGCGTACTCCAGGCCGTTGCTGTCGTCGTAGTAGTCGGCGCGGTTGTCGCGGCCGTATTGGTCCTCGCCGTCGGTTATGGCTGTGTAGTCAAGCTCGGCGTGCGTAAGCTCGGCGCCCGTCTTGCCGTCGAGTATGGAGACGTAGAAAGGCGGGTTGCGCTTGCCCTGCTTGGTGTAGTCGGTTATGCCGTCGGCATCGGTGTCGGCCGTAGCGCTGCCGCCCACGTAGCTTCCCCACGTGCCGGCGGCCTGGTTCCAGAAGCGCGTGCCGTCGGAGCTTTTTATTATCACCTCGCAGCGCCCGTCGCAGTTGATGTCGTAGGCCACCACGAGGTCGTTCTGGCCGGCGTCTATGTCGATGTTCGGCCCCATGTCCACCGTCCAGAGGCACTCGCCGTCGAATGTGTATGCCTGCAGCTTGTGGCTCGTGGTGGAGCAGCCCGGGTCGGCTGCGCCCGCCAGGCCGCAGTAGCGGCGGTCTACGAGCAGCGCGTCGTACTCGCCGTTGCCGTCGAGGTCCATTGGCCAGGCGTACTTGAACTCGTAGTTGTTGGGGTTGAGCACTTCTGTCTCGAAGTCGATGTCGAGGAAGGCGTTGCCGTATGCCTGCTGCTTGAAGAGGAACGTGCGGCTCATCTCGCCCTCGGTGCCGTCGGGCGACACCATTGTCACGGCAAGCTCCGTGCCGTAGGGAATGGCGGTGCGCGACACCTGGTAGTTAGTCTGGGCTATGGGCGAGGAGTTCAGCTTGGTGAACGACGTTGAGCCTTGCGCCCTGGAGTAGAGGTTGTAGGTGCAGTTCTCCGGCTCTTGGGCCAGCTTGCGCCACGACACGAGCACGTTTTGCGCCGCGCCGTCGGTCACTGCCACGACCGAGCGCCCCAGCTCTTGCTGTATGCGCTGTGCATACGCGCCCGACGGCAACATTGCCGCCATGAGCAGTCCGATGGTAAGTTTTTTCATTGTCTATGTGGTTTTTAGTTTGCTTTCGTTCGTTTGGCGGTGTCAATGGAAGCCCCGGCGGGGCGTTTTGCCGTTGCGCCGGCCTGCTAGCTGCTGGTTGGCGAATGCCGCGTTGCGGGCTTCCCGATGTGCAAAGATAAGCAATAAAGGCCGGAGAGTGTCGTGCCGTGAGGCGTAATTTTAATGCAAACGGTTGCACTGCGCGGGCTTTTCCCGTCGTTGTTTTGTAGCTGGGGGATTGTTGCAAGGCTTGCAATGGAATGTAAAAAAGCCTTAAATGCCGCCGTTTTGCCGCGTTTCGCGTAATTGCCTGGCGGTGAGCGCGTTGCGGGATGCGCCGTTTCGCTCTTCAAAACGGCACGTTTTAGAACGCGAAACAGGCCGTTTCGCAATGCAAAACGGCCTGTTTCGTGAAGCAAGGCGGCACAAGCCGCTTTTTGTGGTCGCGGGATTGCTCCGCATTAACGTTTGTTTGCGGTTGCCGTGCGGGCAAGGCTGCTGGGCGAAGCCCGCCTTGGCGTGGTGTGTGGCGCGGGCGTGGGGCTATTTTGTTGCGGCATTGAGCTTGCGTTTCAGCTCCTTGTCGTTGGGTATTATGTTGAGCGCCCATTCGTAGTGAAACTCGGCCTCGCGTCTGTATTTCTCCGGCCTTTCCCATCGGTGCAGGCTTTGTTTTGGACGTTGGGCAAGCTTTAGGTATATGTCGCCTTCGAGTTCGTACAGTGACGCTTCGTCTGGCACATCGCGTACTCTTTGTATTGCATATAAGGCTTTGTCGTATTGTCCGGCGAGGAAGAAGATAGCGGCCTTTTCCAAAATGTATTTTGGGTTGAGCGGGTCGTTGTCCATTGCGGCGTTTAGGTCTTGCAGCGGGCGGCTTATGTCGCTTCCCTTCTTTATGTTCAATATGTATTTGGCGTAGCCGAGCATGATGTCGGCGTCGTAGTAGCCCTGCATGAGCAATTTTTCTATCGTGGCCTTGTAGCTTGCGGTGTCGCCTTGCGAAAGGTGTAGCTCGCCAACCATTTTCTCGCAAGCCGCAGCTGTGGCCGTGTCGGCCTGCCGTTTGGCTGATGCGGCGAATTGTTGGAGTGTCTCCATTAGGGCTGGTGTGGCGCCATCTCCTGCGTCTCCGTTTGCCACAAGGTTGAAGTATTGCCTCAATATGTCGGCGTCTGTCTGTCCGCCCTTTACGGTTTCTTTGAGCGTTTCGTTGTATTGCCCAACGTCGCCTTGCGACAGGTATAGCTTGCAAAGCATTTTCTCGCAGTCCAAAGCCGTTGCCCTGTCTTGTTGTTCCATGGCGGAAGCGATGGCTCGGCGGAGTGCCTTGCCGAGGGTCGCGACATGGGCAGGTTCGCACTTTTCTTTGGTCACCAATCTGAAGTACGCCGTCGTTGAGTCCATGTCGAGTATGCCGGATTTCATCGAGCATTCGGTGTATGCCCTGTATTTGGCTTTTTCGCCTTGTTTGGCATATAGTCTGTCGAACATTTTGCCGTAGTTGGTCACTGCGGTTGTGTCGAACAGCTGCTTGGCAGAGGCTATGCCTTTGGCCAATGCTTCGCTTAGGGCTGTTGTGTCGCCCTTTTCCTGTAAGGCGAGAATGTGGTAGTGGAGCAATAGCGGGTTGTCTTGGCTTTTGGCGTAGGCATCGGCCAATGCCCTCTTGGCCGTGGCGGCGTATGCCGGAGCGCTCGTTAGTGAGGCGAACACCGTGCGGCAAAAGTCTTTTATTTCCGTGTCGTCGGGATATTTCTTGATGGCCTCAATGGATAGTTTCAAGGTGGATGCCGTGTCGCCGTTGGCATATAGCCTTTCTAAGAGTATTGGGTAGCCTTGCCGTTTGTTTGTGTAAACGAGCAGGCTGCCCCAGCCTTCGCGAATGTCGAGCAGCTTTATGCCCAACGGTGAGACTATGGCAGTGCTTGTGGTGCGCCCGAGCAGCTTGTAGGATGCAAAGTGGAAGCAGCACACTACGGCGATTGCCGTTACGCCGACTATGCCAAGTGCCACAGACAAAACGCGGTAGTGCCACATTGCGGTGGCGTAAAGTAAGGGAAATGTCCAGGCCAGGAAAACGGCAAGGCCGCGTGTCCCGCCGATAATGTATATGGTCAATGGAATGACGGAAGGCAGGAAGGCAAGGATTTTGCGTGGTATGAGTGGAGGCCGTTCTTCGTCGGCTTCTGCCGCCCAAACGTATATGCGGCAGCTGTACAGCAACACTACGGTGTCGGTGATGGCTGTAATGATGATGCACATAAGGCTGCTTAACCCTATGCTTTCGTAAAGTTTGAAATAAGGGAAGCCGACGGTAAAATAAATTGTTAGGAAAATTGCCGCAGTAAGCCTTCCGTTATTATATGATGAAATTTCGTTAATTGCATTAAATACGGCTTCCCAATAATGCCAGCCCGTGCCTCTGCTTCGTCTTATCCCCATTGTTTCAGTAGCGTTTTTATGGTTTGTACGTTTGGGAACGCTTATTTCGCCGTTGCGAGTCCGCTACGCTTGGTGCGCTTGTAGCTGCGGTATGGGTCGAGCGGTATCTCCACGTCAGGCTCGGCGAGCGGCCCGGCGTGTGGCAGGCTGAACTTCATGTAGCGTATGTTCAGCCCGCGCTCTATCCATTGCGACTCGTAGTAGGTCTGTATGGAGAGTATCTTGCGCGTCTCGGTGTCGATGCCTTCGGTGTGGTAGAGGTCTTCGGTGCGGAAGAGCAGGGGCAGGCCGTTGCGCTCCACCATGTAGTTGGTGTAGGTGAAGAGGAAGTTTGAGTCGGTCTTTAGGTGTATGGTGCCGCCGTCGGCGAGGAAGTGGCGGTAGCGTTCCATGAAGGACGTGCTGGTGAGCCGCTTGCGCGGGTGCTTCATCTGCGGGTCGCTGAACGTGAGCCATATCTCCTGCACCTCGCCTGGGGCGAAGAAGCGGTCGATTATCTCGATGTTGGTGCGCAGGAAGGCGGCGTTGGTCAGCCCCTCTTCGAGTGCCTGCTTTGCCCCGGTGTGCATCCTGGCGCCCTTGATGTCGACGCCGATGAAGTTCACTTCGGGGTAGAGCTTGGCCAGGCCAACGGTGTATTCGCCCTTGCCGCAGCCCAGCTCGAGCACGATTGGGTTTGGGTTGTGGAAGTAGTCGTCGCGCCAGCGGCCCTTCATGGCGAACGGCACGTTTTCGACGACGGAGTAGGGATACTGGAAAACGTTGCTGAACGTTTCCATCTCGGCGAATTTCTGTAGCTTTCCTTTGCTCATTGCGTTTGCTGTGTGTGGGGGGAAAAGGCCGCCGCCCGCCTGCCTCCAGGCTTTGGCGGCGGCCTTGTTGTGCGTGTTTGCCGGCTTGGCGGTCTACTCTGCCGACGACAGCGGCGATGCCTGGGTGTAGGTGCGTGCGCCAAGCTCCTTGTCGAGCATGTAGAGTCCGTAGCCGTTGCCGTCTATCATCTTGAGGTTGTCGATGATGTTCTGGGCGGTCTCCTCTTCCTCCACCTGCTCGTCGATGAACCACTTCAGTGCGCTTTGCGTTGCGTAGTCGTTCTCGGCGGTGGTCAGTGCGAACAGGTTGTTGATGAGGCTCGTCACCTTCTGCTCGTGTGCCAGGGTGCTCTCGAACACGTCGAGTATTGAGTTCCACTCCGTAGGCACGGCGTCTATCTGTGCCAGCGTCACCTTTCCGCCGCGCTGTATCACGTAGTTGAACAGTATCTTGGCGTGGTCTTGCTCCTCTTGGAACTGCACCTCGAACCAGTTGCCCATGCCGGGCTTGCCGTTGGAGTGGCAGTAGGCTGCCATTGAGAGGTATAGGTAGGCCGACCACATCTCGGCGTTGATTTGGGCGTTGAGCGCCTCTTCAATCTTTTTGCTTAACATTTTTTGTCTCCTTTTTTTTATTTTCAATGTTTGTTGTTTGTTTTACAAGGCTTGCTGCCCGTTGGTTTCGTCCATGCTTCCGTCGGCTGTGATGGCTTCCACCTCGTCGTCGTTGGCCTTCAGCTCGGCGTAGAAGTGGGCGCGGGCCGCCTGCCAATACGGCACGAGGAATAGGAAGCCGATGCCGAGCGTGAGCAGGCTGAGCAGCCACCAGCCGATGAAGCTGAGGTCGAGGATGAACAGGCGCATCCTGTGTCCGTCCATGAGCCTTGAGCTTTCGTCTATCGCGCCGCCGGCGGTAATGTCGGGGTTGTCTTCCAGTATGAACGGCACCATGCTGTAAGAGTAGCTCTTCATTATGCCCGGCACGATGAGCAGGAGCGTCCAGAGGAATGTGAATATCCCCACGAGGATGTATGCCTTGAACAGCCACCACCACCGCTTGAAGCCCTCGAAGAGCCATCCGTAGTCGGGGCGCCTGCCCCTCGCCATGCGGAGGAAGAACACCGTGAATCCCCACGCCAGCGGAATGAACGCCAGCTGGATGATGGTCGATATGCCGTTTGCGTCTTTCTCGTCGGCGCAAGCCACCGTGAGCACGGTGGGAATGCCAATCATGACTGCGTAATATATTAAGGTGGCCACTGCGCCTTCCGCCCATTTGCCTTTTAGGGTGGCGAGGGCTTTGTCCTTAATCTCGCCGCTTGTCTCGCTAATTGTCATTGTTTTGTGTCGTTTTGTTGCTAACCTTGGTTTGTGTGCGCTGCCCCGTTGACGGCCCGTTGGGGCGTGGGGCCGCGTGGCTTACTCTATCACGACGGTTGTCCAGCCGTGCTTGTCCTCCTCGGTGCCGTACTGTATGGCGCGAAGGTGGTTGTAGAGCTTGGTGGAGATAGGCCCCGGCTTGCCGTCTTTGCTGAAGGTGTATCGCTTGCCGGTGTCCAGGTCGTCGATGTAGGAGATGGGCGATATCACGGCAGCCGTGCCGCAGGCCCCTGCCTCCTCGAACGTCTCAAGCTCCTCTTCGGGTATGTGGCGGCGCTCAACCGTCATGCCGAAGTCTTCGGCGAGCTGCATGAGGCTCTTGTTTGTGATGCTGGGCAGGATGCTGGTTGACTTCGGCGTGACGTAAGTGTTGTCCTTTATGCCGAAGAAGTTGGCAGCCCCGCACTCGTCCATGTATTTCTTTTCCTTGGCGTCGAGGTAGAACTCGCAGGCGTAGCCCTTCTCGTGCGCAATGTGGTTTGCCTTCATCGAGGCGGCGTAGTTGCCGCCCACCTTGTAGCATCCGGTGCCGAGCGGCGCGGCGCGGTCGTAGTCGCGTATGATGACGTAGGGGTTTGTGGCGAACCCTCCCTTGAAGTACGGCCCCACGGGAGTGACGAATATCAGGAAGAGGTATTCCGAAGCCGGGTGTACTCCCACCTGCGCCGACATCCCGACGAGCAGCGGGCGGATGTAGAGCGTGGCCCCGCTCTCGTATGTCGGGATGTATTCCTGGTTGAGGCGCACCACCTTCTTGACCATTTCCTCAAACAGTTCCGTGGGCACTTCGGGCATCATTATCCCGCGGCAGGTGCTTTGCAGCCGGGCTGCGTTTTCGTCCATGCGGAACACCCTCACCTTGCCGTCGGGGCAGCGGTATGCCTTCAGGCCCTCGAAGGCTTCCTGCCCGTAGTGCAGGCAAGTGGCGGCCATGTGCATCTTGATGTGCTCGTCGGAGCAAACTTCAATCTCTCCCCACTTGCCGTCGCGGTAGTAGCAGCGCACGTTGTAGTCCGTCGGCACGTAGCCGAACGACAAGTTCTCCCAATTTAAATCTTTCATAACTTCACGTTCTTTGGTTTTGCCATTGTAAAGAATTGCGCCAGGAAGGCGCGTGTGGGTGCCAGCCCTCCTCGCTGTCCGTTCCCTTGCGTGCCTTGCCTCGGTGCAAAGATAATGCGGGCGGGCGGAAAGGCAGTTTGCTTGCCAATTTCCGGGCGCGGCTTATCTGATGCAAAGATAGGTAAAATATTTCTTGCCGACAAACAAAGTGGAAGCAAAATGGGGCGTTTGCCTTGTTTTTTGCCGTTATGTCGGCAGCCGGGCTTAAGCCTCTTCCTGCGCTGCGAGTATCTTCCTCACCTCTTCGTCGGTCTTGGTCAGCTTGTCTTTGCAATACTTTATCAGTTCTTGCGCCTCTTTGAGCTGCGCGGCCAGCGAGTCGATGTCAGGCTCGCCGCTTTCCATCGCGGCCACGATGCGCTCAAGCTCGCGCACGGCCTCTTCGTATTTCATGTTCTTTTTCATTTCACGGTCGATTTGGTTTTTCCTTTTTCAAACGTGGTCTCTATCTCGTCGCCGCCTTTCAGCAGGCTTGCGTCGCGCACGGCCCTGCCCGCCAGCGTGGTGATTGAGTAGCCCCGGCGCAACAGCAGCGCGGGGTCGAGCGCGGCGGCACGCCCCGCGAGCAGTTCTATGCGGTGGCGCCCGGCCTCAATCGCCCTTGCCGGCAGCGGCCTGACGGCGGCTTCCATCATCTCGATGCGGTGGCGGCGTGCGGCAAGCAGCCCTGTGGCCGCCGCTGCGAGGCGCGTTGACATAGTGACTATCCTTGCGTTGCTGCGCGTGCGCACCACGGCCACGAGGCCCGGCAGTCGTTCGGCCAAGCCTGCGAGCCGCGTCCGCTGTGCGCCGAGCGTGGCCTGCACCCGGCGTGCGGCGCGTTGCCCGAGGGCGTCGATTTTCACCTCCACCGTGCGCAGCCGCTCGACGAGCAGCGCGGCGGCGGCTGTCGGGGTTTTCACCCTTGTGTGCGAAACCATGTCGAGCACCGACTCGTCGCGGTCGTGTCCGATGCCCGTTATGACAGGCAGCGGGAAGTTGGCCACGTGTTCCGCCAGGGCGAGGGTGTCGAAGCCGGACATATCGCTCGTCGCCCCGCCGCCGCGTATGATGGCCACGCAGTCGAAGTCTTGCGCCTCGGCGTTTATCCTTTCGAGCGCGGCTATCACGCTTTGCTCCACCTGTTCGCCCTGCATGGCGGCCTCGAAGAGCCGCGTGGCGAACGTGTAGCCGTAGGCGTTGGCGGCGAGCTGGTTGCAGAAGTCGCCGTAGCCGGCTGCCGTCGGGCTTGATATTACGGCTATGCGCTGCGTGAACATGGGCAGCTCCAGTTCGCGGTTGAGGTCGAACACGCCCTCCTCTTTTAGCTGCCGGATTATTTCGAGCCGCTTGCGGGCCATGTCGCCGAGCGTGTATGTGGGGTCGATGTCGCTCACAATCCACGAAAAGCCGTATGCCTCGTGGAACTGCGCCCTCACGCACAGCATCACTTGCAGCCCGGCGTGTAGCGTCTGGCCTGTGGCGCGCTCGAAGTGGGGCTTGAGCCGCGCCCACGTCTGCCGCCAGCACTTGGCCGAAGCCCGCGCCACGGGTGTGCTGCCGTCGGGGGCTTTCTGCACAAGTTCCATGTAGCAGTGGCCCCGCGACTCCCGCGCTTCCGACACTTCGGCCTCCACCCAGAAGTCTTGGCGGAGCGTGCCTTCTATCGTGGCCCGCACGAGTCCGTTGAGTTCGAGCAGCGACAGCGCCCTCTTGTTTTCTTTTCCGCTCATAGGCATTGGTCGTATATGCAGTTGCAAAGTTACGAAATAATTCGGATGCCGGCTGCGCGGCAGGCAGGTTTTTAGTTGGGTAGGCAGCCCAAATTATGCATGATGGCCGGATATGGCCGATTGCCCATGTGCCAAAATTGGCGCGGATTGGCGAAAAAAGCCGCCTTTGGCGGATAACGTAACCGAAATTTCGCTATCTTTGTGCCAGATAAGCTGCGCTCGGAAAATCGAACGCAAGCTTTCTTTCCACTCGCTTGCATTACCATTGCAGTCGAGGCAGGCCGAGGGCGGAATGGCCTGCGCCGCGCCCGGCCCTTGTGGGAAAAGGCAGCCAGTGAAGCCAACAACTAAAAACCTTTGATTATGAAGATTGGAGTACCAAAGGAAATTAAGGACAACGAGAACCGCGTGGGCATGACCCCGGCGGGCGTTGCGGAGCTTGTGGCCCGCGGCCACGAAGTGTTTGTGCAGCAGACGGCTGGCGAAAACAGCGGCTTTGCCGACGAGGCGTATGTGAAGGCGGGCGCCGCCATGCTGCCCACCATCGAGGAGACATACGCCGCCGCCGACATGATTGTCAAGGTTAAGGAGCCTGTCGGGCCGGAGTATGCGCTCGTGCGCCCGGGGCAGGTGGTGTTCACCTACTTCCACTTTGCCTGCGACCGTGCGCTCACCGAGGCCATGGTGAAGAGCGGCGGCGTGTGCGTGGCCTACGAGACGGTGCAGCTGGCCGACGGGTCGCTGCCGCTGCTCGTGCCGATGAGCGAGGTGGCAGGCCGCCTCGGGATGCTCAACGGGGCCTACTACCTGCAAAAGACCAAGGGCGGGCGCGGGCTGCTGGCCTGCGGCGTGCCTGGGGTTGAGCCTGCCCACGTGCTCGTGCTTGGTGGCGGTATAGTGGGGCAGGCCGCCGCAAGGGTGGCCGCCGGGCTGGGAGCCACCGTGACCATTGCCGACATATCGCTGCCAAAGCTGCGCGAGCTGTCGCTTTCGATGCCCGCTAACGTCACCACGCTGTTTTCGTCGCGTCACAACATCGAGCGCGAACTGGCGCGGGCCGACGTGGTGGTGGGCGCGGTGCTCGTGCCGGGCGACAAGGCCCCGCACCTCGTCACCCGCGATATGCTCCACATCATGCGCCCCGGCTCGGTGCTCGTTGACGTTGCCATCGACCAGGGCGGGTGCTTCGAGACGTCCCATCCCACCACCCACAGCGACCCTGTGTACGAGGTTGACGGCATACTCCACTACGCCGTGGCCAACATTCCGGGCGCAGTTCCCTACACGTCCACATCTGCCCTCACCAATGCCACGCTGCGCTATGCCATCGCCCTGGCCGACAAGGGCTGGCAGCGGGCCTGCCGCGAGGATGCCGCGTTGCGCCTCGGGCTTAACGTGGTGGAAGGAAAGGTAACCTACCGCGCCGTGGCCGACGTGTTCTCGATGCCTTGGCAGCCCGTGGAGATATAAAGGTGTAGGAGAATCTTTTTAGGAGTTAAGGAGAATTTTTCAAGGAGTTAATGAGATTTTTTAAGGAGTTAAGGAGTTAAAGGGAAGTAAAGGAGTTAAGACAAATGCTTTTTCGCAATATCGTGAAACGCATGGCCTGCCTCCGTTTAACGTAAGGGCAGAAACCGCAAGAGCGCTTGTCTTAACTCCTTTACTTCCCTTTAACTCCTTAACTCCTAAAAATCAAAAATTCTCCCCTTAATTTTTACTCCCCAACTTCTTTATCGCCTCCGTCAGGCGCACGAAGTCTTGCGGGAACACGTCGCCGATGTTGCCAATGCGGAACGTGTCGGCCTGCGAGATTTTTCCGGGGTAAATCACGAAGCCCTTGGCCTTCAGGCTTGCGTAGAAAGCCTTGAAGTCGAAGTCGGGCGAGGGGTAAAGGAATGAAGTTATTATCGGCGACTGCACCTCGTCGGGCAGCAATGTCTTGAATCCCAGCTCGCGCATACCTTCCACGAGCGTGCGGTGGTTCTCGGCGTAGCGCGAGTGGCGTGCTGCGATGCCGCCCTCGGCCTTAAGCTCGGCCAAGGCTTGCATGAACGCCCTTACCACGTGAGTGGGCGAAGTGAATCGCCACTTGCCTCGCCCTTGCTCCATTGCGGCCCATTGGTCGTAGAGGTCGAGCGACAGCGAGCGTGCCACGCCCTTGCACTTCTCCAACTGCTGGCGGCGTGCTATGACGAAGCCGAAGCCCGGCACGCCCTGTATGCACTTGTTTGCGCTGCTGATTAGGAAGTCGATGCCCAGCCCGTACATATCGATAGGCACCCCGCCGAAGCTGCTCATGGCATCTACGATGAGCACCTTGCCGTGGCGTTTCACCACTTCGGCAATCTCCCGTAGCGGGTTTAGCACGCCGGTGGTGGTCTCGCAGTGTACCACCGACACGTGCGTCACGTATTCGTGTTCACCGAGGTAGGCGTCTATGCGGGCCGGGTCTACGGCTTCCGTTTCCTCAAATCCCATCACGTGGCAGTCCAGGCGGTAGTATTCCGCAATCAGCCCCATGCGCTTCCCGTATGCCCCGTTTGCCGCCACGAGCAGCTTGTCGGTAGGCTTCACGGCAGAGCCGAGCGTGGCCTCCACGCAAAAAGTGCCGCTGCCCTGCATCAGCACGGCGGTATATTCGTCGGGGCGGCTTGCGGCCAGCTCCACAAGTTGTTGGCGTATGCGCTCCACCACGCCCACGTTGTAGTCTTCGTCCCAAGTACACCAGTCGCTCATCATGGCCTCTTTCACGGTGTCTGTGGTGGTGAGCGGCCCGGGGGTAAGCAATAAGTATGGTCTCATGTAAGTTGAAAGTTAAGAATTAAAAATTAAAAGAAATAGCCTCTGCGCAGATGTCTTCGCCTGCCATCGTGGCGAATCCACTTCGTGTCGTTTTGTTTGTGGCAAGTGTCTGCGGGGCGGCTTGTTGTTGGTTGTCGTGTCTTTTTGTTTGGGCTTAACGATTATGAATGTCCGCATTTAGCCAAAGCATTATGGAATAAGGAAGCTAAGGAGCATACGTCCTCTAACTCCTTAGCGGAACGCAGTGGGGCGATGGCTCCTTGTAACTCCTTTAACTCCATTGAATTGGAGCTTTGCGGATATTCAATTAACGATTTTCCATGCGGCTGTCGATGCACTCTATGAGCGCGGGCAGTTCCGTTATGTCGTCTATCACGTAGTCGGCCCCGGCGGCATACATCCGCAGCCGCACGTCGCCCATGCGCCGCCGCAGCTCCTCTGGCGCCAGCGCGGCGGCCTCGTCGGCCGTGAGCGCCATTTCGTTGCTGCCCAGTATCACGCCCGCGCTCCAAGCCCCGGCGTTGCGCCCCTCGCGTATGTCGGCTATCGTGTCGCCCACTTTTACTGCCGAGCGCGGCGACGGCACGTCGAGGCGGCACAGGTTTTGGTATATCATGTACGGCTTCGGGCGACCGCCGGGCAGCCCGTCGGCCGTCACGCAGCAGTCTACGGCATAGCCCCGTCGTTCGGCGGCCGGCCTCACCACGTCCATCATGGCCGAGGTGTAGCCCGTGGTGGAGCCCACCTTTATGCCCCCGGCCCTTAGCGAGCCGATGGTTTCGGCCACCCCGTCTATGGGCGTTGCGTAGCCTTCGAGCGTGGCCATGAGCGCGTTCTGGAACCCGGCGTAGCACCGCTGCACGTCGTCTTCGCCGTAGTCGCGGCCATAGTTCCTGCGGAACTCTTCCGCCACCCGCCCTATCGCGAACAGGGCGCGTATCTCCTCAAGCTTCGTGAGGCCCATGTGGGCGCGTGTCTCTGCCGGCGTTACGGTAAGCCCCATTGCCTTGAAGCACTCCACGAAGGCCGCCACGGGCGCGAAGCAGCCGTAGTCGATGGCCGTTCCGGCCCAGTCCATTATCACACATTCTATTTTTCCCATATCTCTTGTTGTGTTGTTTTTGTTCGTTCACATATATTTATATTCCGCCTTCCGGCCCATGCCCATGTTGCCCATGAGGCTCCTTCCGCTGCTTTCCTTCCCCTCGCCGCCGCGCCTTGGGCGTTTTGCCTGCACGAGGTAGGCCGCCGAGCCAACGAAGGCTATGCTGCAGGCCACGCCCGTCCACACGCTAAGCTCGTTGTAGAACAGCGGCCAGTCGATGTGCGCCGCGCCGAACTCCTTGAAGAGCAGTATGCCGAGCGTGCCGAGGTAGCCTATGAAGTCGATGGTGATGATGAAGAAGCCCACGTTGGCGTGTAGCCTGAAGCAGGCAATGAACCTCTCGAAGAAGATGGTCTGGAAGCTCAGGTAGGCTATGTCGATGCACAGCGTCTGCACGAAGAGCCACAGCGCCGGGGGCAGCGCGAGCTGCGCCTGGTTGGCTGCGGTGAAGGCCAGCAGCGCCATTCCCGCCGTAGAGACGGCCAGCAGCAGGCACAGCACGCGCAGGTGGTCGGACACGAAGGCCAGCGCGGCAAACATGGCCAGCAGCACTATCGTGGCGATGCCGTCTATATAGGCGAAGGCCCAGGCCGGGACGGTGCTCACGTCGATTATGCACACGATGAAGTCCTCCTTTATGTCGCGCTGCACCGTGAGCAGCAGGTTGGCCATGAAGAGCATCAGCAGCACGGGCATGAACTCGCCGAACAGGCTCCACCGCTGCCTCCTGTCGAGCGTGACGCGCTCCGACCGCGTCGCAACGTCGGCCTCGGTGGGCTTTGGCAGCCGCGTGAGCATCCACCCCGTGAGGCACAGCAGCGGGAAGGCCGCCGCCCCTATGAGCGCGGGCATCCACATCTCGTCAACGTGGAGCGTGTGCAGCGCGTAAAGCCCGAGCGACTTTGCCACGCCCGGGCTTAGCGCCATGCTCACTCCCATGATGCTTGCCAGGATGTCGGTGGTGCGCCGCCCTTCGAGGAAGCTGAACAGCACGCCCCACATACAGCCGAGCGACAGGCCGTTGAAGAACAGCGCGAAGATGTTGGCCGGCGCCGGGAGCACGGCGAACGCCAGCAGGGCCAGCTCCGACAGGGCGGCCGAGCCTATTATGAACGGCAGCCGGCCGGCGGGCTTAAGCTCTGAGATGTACTTTATGCCGAGCATCTTGGCGCACACGTAGCCCACCAGCTGGACGATGCTCACCGCCACCTTGTAGTCCATGCCGGCCACCTCCATGCCTTCAAACTCGGCTGCGGTGAACGGCTTGCGCAGCGCGTAGACGAGCGAGTAGGATAAGAGCGCGGTGCCTCCGGCCCAGGCCACGAAGAGCCAGTCGGGCAAGTTCCGCGCCCCGCCCGCCGTGTGCCGCATTATGTTTGCTGTGTGTGCCATGTCTTGTTCTGCTTTGTCGTTTCGTGCCGCAAAATTAGCCAACTCCCGTCGGCGGAAAAATGAATAACCCATGAATTGCGGGGCGTAACAATTCAGTAAAGCTATCGTAACGCCGCCATAACGCGCCCGCAAAGCCGCCGCAACCCGAATGTAACACTTTTGCAATGCGTTTTGCGAGTAAAATGCCTACTTTTGCACGCTGAAACATACCAAGGCGGCAAATGGAAGAGCTTAAAGACATATACGACCGCATTTCCTACCTGCGCCACAAGGGCATGAAGATGAAAGACATAGCCGCCCTCGTGGACTATGCGCCGAGCGTGTTCTCGGCCTTGTACACCACGGTCATGCCGGCATTCTTGAAGAACACGTCGCGCGGGATGGCCCCGGAGGAAGCCCTCGACGGCGCACTGGCCTGGGTGAACAACGTGTCGAAGCGCAGGCTCCTGGCTTCGCTGCCTGCCATGAGGGCCACGCTCATGGCCACCGACGTCGAGCCGGAACCCGCGCCCGGCGGCGCCAACCCTTACGCCGCCTCGCTCGGCCACATCATGGGGCGTGCCGCCGGGGCCATAGGCAGCCACGCCGGCACATACCTCAGCTACAGCCTCTCTTCAGGCTCCCACGCCTTGAAGGTGGAGCCATACATGATAGCCCCGGCAAAGGGCGGTGGCTACGTGGAGGTGTGGCACAACAACGCCTACGGAGCCACCCACCGCGGGTTGGTGATGGTGAACGGAGCAAGCCACATCTACCTGATATTCAACGAAAACAGCTACCCGCGGCTCGACCTGTTCCAAGTGTGCCTCAAGCTGCCGCTCTACGACCGCCCGCCGTTCTTGCGCGGCATCTACACCAGCTTCGACTACAACTACAACCCGATAGCCCGCCGCATACTCTTCGTTAGGCATTCGGACAGCACCTCGCCCGACGAGTTCGCCACGCTAAGGGGTTGCCTTAAGTCGCGCGGCGAGCTTTGCGGCGACGAGGCGGCCTACTACGACTACACCTGCGGTAGCGCCGACGTGGTGCGCCTGTGCAACATCCCCTCGCCGTCGATGCGCACCGCCGACTTGGCCGAGGAGAAGCGGTTGCTGGCCGCCTTGCGCCGCGATTAGTGGCTGTGGAGTCCGCTTGGCATTAACGTTTTTAACTTAACGGGCGCGAAATGCGGCAGCCTGTATAACGCATTGGGAATCAATGCGTTGCCAAACGGCTCGTTTCGGCTTGCGAAATGGCCTGTTTCGCACGCCAATACGGCCTGTTTCGCACGCCGAAACAGGCCGTATTGCAAGGCGAAACGGTGCTGTGTTAAAAGCAACGCCGCTTTGGCGGTTTTTTAGTTGCATATTTGCAACTAAGCCCGAGCTGCCTGCGGCCATGGCTGTTGGCGGCTTGGTGGGGGCGGTTGGTTGTATTCCTTATGCTGTGCAGCAAACATATTAGTTTCGTTTTGTCGCTTAAATCCCCTCGATTGGCTATTTTGCGGTTGAAAACTGGTATGGATGCTTTGGGTGTAGGCAATTTATTAATATCTTTGCAATACGTGATATACCTTTATTACCTGGAAGACAGCTCCACGCTTAGGTTGATCGACTCCGACAACAACCGGCTGCACATCACCATCGGCTCGCTCACCTCGGTGGACGGCGTTGGCGCGGCTGCCGCCGAGGGCGACATCGAGGTCTACACCTCTGCCGGCGTGCTTCTACACAGGCAGAAAGGCTCGCAGGCCGACCTCTCCGGGCTTGCTCCCGGCCTTTACATTGTGAAGGAAGGCGGCACGGCCCGCAAGGTGGCGAAGCGTTGAAAAAAGGCCCGGCGGCGTGTCGTCGGCCGGGATTTAACTTGGCCTGGGTGCCTTGCCGAACATTTGCGAGGCGCCCTTAGCCCTTTTTGTGCGGAGGCTGTATGGGGCGGCTTGGCAGTGCCTTTTGCCGCTTTTCTGTTTCATTTTTAGCGTTTCCGCATAAAATGCCTATCTTTGCGCTTGCGTTCCCTTGAGGCTAGCAGGCCATGGCTGCGCTTGCCGCCATCTTGGCTTTGTGCCTTTGGCGCATGGCGGCACGGTGGCTGATATTTGTATGCCTACGCCCGTTTTTTTTGTGTTTGGCGTTGACTTTGGCTTAATTTTTTAGTATATTTGCAGTCCGTTAGGTTCCTGCGCTAAGCATGCAGCGGCGTGGGTGTGGTGCGCAGGGCAGCCTGATGCCAAGTAGCTGGCGACATAACTTAAAACAAGATGAATGCCCGCATTTTGCCCAATCGAATGAAATAAGGAAGCGAAGAAGCATACGTCCCCTGGCTTCTTAGCTGAACGCAGTGCCCCCAGACCCTCCCACAAGGTAGAGGGGAATTGGCGCGGCAGCCCTGCCACCCGCCTCACGCGCCCCCTTCGGGGCTACGGGGGCTTCTTTTGAATTGGAGCTTTGCGGATATTAAATAAAACAATATATATAAATGAAAGCCATTGCATTGCTTGCCTGCGGCCTGATGGCGTGTGCAGGCGCGAAGGCGCAGTTTGGGGTATATACCCCGTCGGAGGTGACCCGTTTCACCGACCCCGGCACCGGGGTGGAGCTGACGTTGCTAACCGATACTGCCAAGAACGACAGGTTCATGTACCAGACCGACCCCATGTGGACTGCCGACGGAAACCACATCCTGTTCCGCTCGTCGGGCCGCCAGGCCGGAGTGGGGCGTAAGGGAAAGGGCGGCAAGGCTCGCCCGCAGACGCAATACTACTTCATCGACGTGCCTACGGGCCGCATTGTGCAGGCCACCGACGGCGAGGGCATAGGCGGGGTGTTCCTGGCCAACCGCTCAAACCGTATGTTCTTCAGCCGCCGCGAAGGCGACAAATGGAATATGTATGCCATGGAGCTTGGCCGCTTCTTTGCCGACGCCGATGCAGGCAAGTGCGGCAAGGCCGCCGACTATGCCACGCTCATTGGCACGTTTCCCGGCGAGATGGGCCGCCCTGGCGGCTTCTGCGTAAATAGCGACGACTACTATGCGTTCATAACAGTAAGCCGCGAAGGCACTGAGGAGGAGCGGCGGCGCATGGAGGCCAAGGCTTTCAGGCCCCGTGGCGACCAGCCGCTGAAGGTGAAGCCCGCCCTCTCGGGCATAAGGAAGATGGACTTGCGCACGGGTGAGGTGACGCCGGTGATAGACACCGAGTTCCGCATAGGCCATATCCAGGCCAGCCGCTTTGCGCCCTACGAGATAGTGTTCTGCAACGAGACCGGGGGCGACGCCGACCAGCGTATGTGGTACTGCCGGGCCGACAGCTCGACGTACAGGCCGCTTTACCGCGAGACGCCGCTCGACTGGGTCACACACGAGACGTTTGCCTCGAAAGACTACGTTTATTTCAACATCCTTGGCTTCCAGCCGCGCCTGCGCAAACAGGCCACGGGCATCTTCCGCATAAACCTGCGCACTGACGACGTGGAGCCGCTCGGGCAGGTGGAGCTTGGCGGCGATGGCTCGATGCTGCGCGGCAGGGGCTTCTGGCACTGCAACGCCAGCCGCGACGACAAGTGGGCCACGGGCGACACGTTTGCCGGCAACGTGTGGATAATAAACACCGCGACGGGCGAACGCCACCGCATAGCCACCGGCACGGTGATGCGCCCCGACCACGCGCAGCCCAGCTTCAGCCCCGACGGCACGCGGCTGCTGTTCCAATCGGGCCGTTTCTCCGGCGGCAAGCGCCTTACGCTCGTAATGGTTGACCTCACGCAGTTGCCGTATTTCCCGGCGAGGCGTTGACTTGCGGGGGCGTTTGCGGCTTGCAGGTCGGCGGCAGTCAGCGCGGTGGCAAATGTTTGCAAAGGCATTCCTGCTTGGTGGCTGCGCTTGTGTCGCAACGCATTGGCGCACAAACTGTTGGGCTTGGTGCCTGGTTGTGTGGCTCTGTCTTTGCGGGAATGGTGGCACGGGGTGTGGCCGCAGCCGTGTGGCAGGGGCTTTGCACTGCCGCACCCAAGGTGGCGGAAGGGCATAAAGTTGCGCTAAAAGGCCGTTACTTTTTCCTTCTTACGAAGAAAATTAGTAACTTTGCACGCTATTTTAAAGGATTGTATGGAAAATAACAAGGCTACATTGGAACTGGGAACGAAGCCCGTGGGCCCCCTGCTCATGCAGTATGCCTTGCCCGCCATCATCGCCATGACGGCCTCTTCGCTGTATAACATGGTGGACAGCATTTTCATCGGGCAGGGCGTTGGGGCCATGGCCATTTCAGGATTGGCGTTGACGTTCCCCTTTATGAACCTCGCCGCGGCTTTCGGAGCGGCCGTCGGCGTGGGTGCCTCGACGTGCATCTCGGTGCGCCTCGGGCAGAAAGACTACGAGGCGGCGGAGCACGTGCTGGGCAACACCGTGACGCTCAACGTGATAATCGGCCTCGCCTTCAGCGTGGTGTCGCTGCTGTTCCTCGACCCGATACTCTATTTCTTCGGGGCGAGCGAGCAGACTCTGCCATACGCCCGCGACTACATGATTGTGATTCTGGCCGGAAACGTGTTCTCGCACATGTACTTTGCCATGAACGCCGTGCTGCGCGCGGCGGGCAAGCCGCGCCAGGCCATGTACGCCACGATGTTCACCGTGGTGATGAACACCATCCTCGCGCCAATATTCATCTACCCCATGCAGCTCGGCATACGCGGTGCGGCCTACGCAACCATCATCGCCCAGGTTATGGCCTTGGTGTGGCAGATGAGGCTCTTCAGCAACAAGGACGAGCTGCTCCACCTGAAGCGGGGCATATACAGGCTGCAAAGCCGTATCGTCAAGGCTATCATAGCCATCGGTATGTCGCCGTTTGCAATGAACGTTTGCGCCTGCGTGGTGGTCATCTTCATCAATAACGGCCTGCAGCGCCACGGCGGCGACCTTGCCGTGGGCGCCTACGGCATTGCCAACAAGGTGTGCTTCATCTTCGTGATGATAACCATGGGCATCAACCAGGGCCTGCAGCCGATAGCCGGCTACAACTACGGGGCGCAGCGTTTCGACCGCTTGATGAAGGTCGTCAAGTATGCCATAGTGGCCGGGACTGTTGTTACCACTGCGGGATTCGCCATCGCCGAGCTGCTGCCCGGCCCCTGTGCGCGCCTCTTTACCACCGACGAGACGCTGATAAAGCTGTCGGTCGACGGTCTGCGCATAGAGATGCTGGCGTTCCCGATAGTGGGTTACCAGATGGTGGTCACCAGCTTTTTCCAGAGCATAGGCAAGGCGAAGGTGAGTATGTTCCTCTCGCTTTCGCGCCAGTTGATATTCCTGCTGCCGCTGCTCGCGGTGCTGCCGGGCATATATGGCGTTGACGGCGTGTGGTGGGCGATGCCGATTTCAGACACCATAGCTGCCGTAGTGACGTTCTTTATGATGACGGCCTATATGCGGAAATTCAAGAAACAATCAATAACAACCACCGGGATATGAGCTACAAGAAGATAATCATAAACGTGGGGCGGCAGCTCGGCAGCGGCGGGCGCGACATAGCGAAGATGCTCGCAGAGCGTTTCGGCTGCAAGTATTACGACCGCGAGCTGCTCAACCTGGCAGCCAAGGAAAGCGGTTTCAGCGAAAAGTTCTTTGAACAGAACGACGAACAGAAGGGATTCTTCAAGTCGTTGTTCCACCTCAACGTGCCTTTCATGGGCAGCGCCAACTTCTACCGCAACGAGCTTTCGCAGGAAAGCCTGTTCAAGTTCCAGAGCGATGCCATCCGAAGGGCTGCCGACGAGGGCTCGTGCGTGTTCGTCGGGCGTTGCGCCGACTATGTGCTGCGCGACTACGACAACCGCGTCGACGTGTTCGTTACCGCCAACCTTGCCGACCGCATTGCCAGGGTGTGCTCACGGCTTGGGTGCGACGAAGAAGCCGCTCGCAAGAAAATATTGTCTGGCGAGAACGAGCGTTCCACATATTATAATTACTATACGGGCAAGGAGTGGGGCCACAGCGCGTCTTACGACCTCTGCGTCAACTCCAGCCTGCTGGGACTTGAAGGCACGGCGGGGTTCATCGCGGATTTCATCGCGCGCAGGCTCGGGCTTTAGCACGGTCGCCACAAGCAGCCTGCCAGCCAGCCAAAAGAGACGAGGATGAAGAAGATAGGCATCATCAGCGACACCCATTCTTATTGGGACGACCGCTACCTGAAGTATTTCGAGCCGTGCGACGAGATTTGGCACGCGGGCGACATCTGCTCGCTTGAGCTTGCCGAGCGGCTTGCCGACTTCCGTCCGTTGCGGGCCGTGTGCGGAAACTGCGACGGCGGCGACCTCCGCCGTATGTTCCGCGAGACGCTGCGGTTCAAGTGCGAGGACGTTGACGTGCTCATGAAGCACATCGGCGGCTACCCCGGGAACTACGACCCGTCAATACGCGGGCAGATTTACGCCTCGCCCCCGCAGCTGTTCATAAGCGGCCATTCGCACATATTGAAGATTAAGTACGACCGCACGCTGCGCCTGTTGCACATCAATCCCGGTGCGGCGGGGCTGCAGGGATGGCAGAAGGAGCGCACGCTCGTGCGCCTGACCATCGACGGCAGCCGCTTCACCGACTGCGAAGTGGTCACGCTGGCGTGAAGGATGAAAGCCCCTCTCCATCTCTCCCCGGTGGGGAGAGGGCTAAGTTACCTTTTAGGGATTAAGCAAACACAACCCTCCCCCACCGGGGAGAGATGGAGAGGGGCATCTTTTTTACGCAATGAAGAGCATCATCATCACCGGCGGAGCCGGGTTTATAGGCTCGCACGTAGTGCGCCTGTTTGTGAATAAGTACCCCGAGTGCCGCATCGTCAACGTGGACAAGCTGACGTATGCGGGTAACCTGGCAAACCTCAAGGACATTGAGGGCAAGCCGAACTATGTGTTCGTGCGTGCCGACATCTGCGACTTCGAGGCAATGCTCGGCCTTATGAGGCAGCATCATGCCGACGGCATAATCCACCTCGCTGCCGAGAGCCACGTAGACCGCTCCATAAAAGACCCGTTCACCTTCGCCCGCACCAACGTGCTCGGCACGCTTTCGCTCCTGCAGGCCGCAAAGGTCTACTGGGAGTCGCTGCCCGAAGGCTACGAAGGCAAGCGCTTTTACCACATCTCCACCGACGAGGTGTACGGCGCACTTGAGCTTACCCACCCGCAAGGCATAGGCTCGCCGTTTACCACCAAGGCATCTTCTGAACTGCACCACGCCTACGGCAAGGATTTCTTCACTGAAGAAACGAAATACAATCCGCACTCACCTTACTCAGCCTCCAAGGCATCGTCCGACCATTTCGTGCGCGCTTTCCACGACACTTACGGTATGCCCACCATCGTGACCAACTGCTCCAACAACTACGGGCCGTACCAGTTCCCGGAGAAACTCATCCCGCTCTTCATCAACAACATACGCCACCGCAAGCCGTTGCCCGTCTACGGCAAGGGCGAGAACGTGCGCGACTGGCTCTATGTGGAAGACCATGCCCGCGCCATCGACCTCATCTTCCACAAGGGCAAGGTGGCCGACACATACAATATCGGCGGCTTCAACGAGTGGAAGAACATCGACATAATCCGCGTGGTGATAAACACCGTCGACCGACTGCTTGGCCGCAAGGAGGGCGAGGACATGGACTTGATAACCTACGTGGCCGACCGCAAGGGCCACGACATGCGCTATGCCATCGACTCGCGCAAGCTGCAGCGCGAGCTTGGCTGGGAACCGAGCCTGCAGTTCGAGGAGGGCATCGAGAAGACCGTGCGCTGGTACCTTGACAACCAGGAATGGATGGACAACGTGACCAGCGGCGACTACCAGCGCTACTACGACGAGATGTACAACAACCGTTAACCCTCTGCTGCCGTGGACACTCTTTCAGCCAGCCTCCATGCCTTCCTGATATGCCTTGGGACCCACCCGGAGGCGGTGCCACCCGGGGCAGCCCACCACGCCGAGCACCTGCTCCACCTGCTCCCGCCGGCCGACGAAAGGCTCTTGCTCGACTTCTACGGGCTTTTCGGCACGCCCCGGCAAACGGTGCAGGCCATATCCGCCGCCTGCTCCATGCCGCCCGCCGACGTGCTTGCGCGGGTGGTATCGTGCTTGCGCCGCCTCGCCGTCACGCCGGAGTGGCAGGTGATAATGGGCGAGGAACTGTTAAATGGGGGTAGGGCGTAAGCCTCCGTAGCTGCGATATTTCCGGCGGGCAAGTCCTCTTGCGCGTATAACGCCAAAATGGCTGCGCCGCCGTAAGTGATTGACTTTGTGGATTTTATACTTCTAAACGGGCCGGCTGGACAACAGCCGGCCTTTGTTTTTTGCCAGAAAACGCCCCGAAAACATTGTTTTTTGCTACGAATTGCGATGCCAAACGTGCCGTTTCAGGATGCGAAACGGCACGTTTGGCATCGCGATATGTGCCGTCTTGCATTGCGAAACGGTGCGTTTGGCAATTCGGTTCCGTCTTTCCCGGCGTTTCCGGGGCGCAAAATTCCTTCCCGCTTTCTATTTCGTCAGTTTTGGCCGTGTTAAATTCGGCTGGCCGGAAGGTTAAAAACCGCTAAAAATCCGCGCTTGCACAACTTCCGGGTCCTACGTGCCGTGATGTGCCAAATGCAAATTCTTGCCATTAAAGTGCGGAGAACAAAAAAAGAATGCTTATCTTTGCAGAAGATAAGCTGCACTCGGCAATTTGAAAACGAGTTTTTCGTTGCGCTCGCTTGCTTTGTCCTTGCAAGGATAAGCCGCAGCCGGGGAGATGTGGAAAAGATGGCATCCCGCCCGCTTGCGCTGTCGCAGGCACGTCAGTCGGGTGCGTGGACTAAACAAACACTTGAGCCTCTGATGAAGATAGGACTTTTCATTCCATGCTACGTTGACGCCCTCTACCCGCACGTTGGCGTGGCTACATACAAGTTGCTTAAGAGCCTCGGGCTTGACGTGGAGTATCCCTTGGGGCAGACTTGCTGCGGCCAGCCGATGGCAAACGCGGGCTTCGAGTCCATGGCCGAGGGCTTGGCCGCCAAGATGGACGCGCTCTTCGCCGGCTTCGACCACGTGGTGGCCCCGTCGGCCAGCTGCGCGGCGTTCGTGAAGCTCAACTACCCCCACGTGCTGAAGGGCAAGCGCGAGTGCGTGACGTCGGGCAAGGTGATGGACGTAGTAGAGTTCCTCCACGACGTGGTTCGCGTCAAGTCGCTGCCCGGGCGCTTCCCCCACGTGGTGAGCGTCCACAACTCGTGCCACGGCGTGCGCGAGCTTGGGCTTTCGTCGCCCAGCGAGCGCAACATCCCGGCCTACTCTAAGGTGAAGGACTTGCTCTCGCTCGTGGGCGGCATCACCGTGCGCGAGCCGGAACGGGTCGACGAGTGCTGCGGCTTCGGCGGGATGTTCTCGGTGGAAGAGCCTGAAGTGTCGGTAAGGATGGGGCGCGACAAGGTGATGCGGCACATCGCCACCGGGGCGGAATACGTGACAGGCCCCGACAGCTCGTGCCTCATGCACATGCAGGGCATAGCCCGCCGCGAGGGCCTGCCCATCAAGTTCGTTCACGTTGTAGAAATACTTTCAGCCGGATTATGAGCACACAGCATTCAAAGGCGGCGGCAGCCTTCCTCGCCGACGCCGACAAGGCCACGTGGCACGACGCCACATTCTGGGCGCTGCGCGACAAGCGCGACGGCATGGCCCGCGGGCTTGGCGAGTGGGAACGCCTGCGCGAGGCCGCCGACGCCATAAAGCGGCACACGCTGTCGCACCTCGACACCTACCTCGAACGCTTCGCCGAGAGCGCCGAAAGAAACGGCGCCACCGTGCACTGGGCAAAGGACGCGGCGGAGTTCAACTCCATCGTGCTCGGCATACTCCAGGAAGCCGGGGTGAAGAAGATGGTGAAGAGCAAGTCGATGCTCACCGAGGAGTGCGAGATGAACCCCTACCTCGAGCGCCACGGCATAGACGTGGTGGAGACCGACCTCGGCGAGCGCATCCTGCAGCTGATGCACCTGAAGCCCAGCCACATAGTGATGCCCGCCATACACATCAAGCAAGAGGAGGTGGGCCGCCTCTTCGAGCGAGAGCTTGGCAGCGAGAAGGGCAACTACGACCCCACATACCTCACCTACATGGCGCGCCTGAGCCTCCGCGACGAGTTCCTCACGGCGGGCGCAGGCATGACCGGCGCCAACTTCGGCGTGGCCGAGTCGGGCGACATCGTGGTGTGCACCAACGAGGGAAACGCCGATATGTCCACATCGGTGCCAAGGCTACACATAGCCGCCATGGGCATCGAGAAGGTGATACCTGACTACCGCTCGCTGGCCGTGTTCCAGCGCCTGCTCTGCCGCAGCGCCACGGGCCAGCCCACCACCACGTTCACCTCGCACTTCCGCAAGCCGCGCCCCGGGGCGCGTATGCACATCGTGCTCGTCGACAACGGCCGCAGCGACATACTCGCCAACCCCGACCACTGGCAGACGCTCAAGTGCATACGCTGCGGGGCCTGCATGAACACCTGCCCCGTCTACCGCCGCAGCGGGGGCTACTCCTACACGTATTTCATCCCGGGGCCCATCGGCATCAACCTCGGCATGGCGCACGCCCCGCAGGCATATTCCGACAACGTGAGCGCCTGCTCGCTCTGCTGCTCGTGCGACAACGTATGCCCCGTGCGCGTAAACCTCTCCGAGCAAATCTACCTCTGGCGGCAGCAGCTCGACTCCCTCGGCAAGGCCAACCCGGAGAAGAAGCTCATGAGCCGGGGCATGAAGGTGGTGTTCGACAGCCCCGCGCTCTACAACGCCGCGCTGAAGTTCGCACCGCTGGCCAACCACGCGCCCCGCTTCGCCCTCTACAACCGGCTCAACGCCTGGGGGAAGGGGCGCGAACTGCCCGTGTTTGCAGGCGAGTCGTTCCATGAAATGTGGAAGAAAGGAAAAGTGAAATGAGCAAGAAAGAAGACATACTGGCCAAGCTGAAGGCCAAAGTGGGCGTGGATTACCCCATGCCCGACCTCGCCGCCATCGGCGCCGCGGCATACGGCGACCCCGTGGCGCAGTTCGTCGAGGCATCGGCGGCCACAGGCTCGTCGGTGGTGGAGGCCGCGCCGGGCGAAAGCCTCGACGACATCGTGCGCCGGGCCTATCCCGAGGCTAAGGAAATAGCCTCCAACCTGCCCGGCCTCACCATCGCCACGAAGAACCCCGACACCGTTGGCGAGGCGCAAGAGCTGAACGGCACCGACGTGGGCGTGGTGCGCGGAGAGCTGGGCGTGGCCGAAAACGGCTGCGTGTGGGTGCCGCAGCAGATGAAGGAACGCGCCGTGTGCTTCATCTCCGAGTGCCTCGTGATAGTGCTCCGCCGGGCAGACATCGTAAGCAATATGCACGAAGCCTACGCCCGCATAACGATGAACGACTACGGCTACGGCTGCTTCATAAGCGGCCCGTCTAAGACTGCCGACATAGCCCAGGCCCTCGTGATGGGTGCCCAGGCCGCACGTGCCGTCACCGTCGTGCTCGTCTGACGTTGCGGCCGGCCCGCTGCGGCATCCGTTTGGCGCAGCGGGCCGACCCGCGCAACGCGCTTTCGTGCCGACCTTGGCGCGTGTGTTTCCGCTTCTGGTGGCGAAGTCTGAACCCGTTACCATTTGTTAAATTCACGAAACACACCGACTTGCAATGTTAAAATAGCGTTTTCTTCTTTAACTTTGCGTGAAAACTTTTAGCCGACAGTTATTTTTGTTGTAACTTTGCAAGCCTATACGTTGTGTTTATAATTTGTATTCAATGAAAATTCGCCATGTCTTCGTGCTCTTGGCATCGTGTTGCGCCCTGGCGTCCTGCTTCAAGGACGAGCCGGCAAACGCCGAGTGCGACATAGAGGTAGCGTGGATTCACGCCGATGCACCAGAGGAGATGTTTTACAATCTCACCGACACACTCGTAAGGGTGCTCTATACCGACAACCTGATAACATTCGATGTGAGGTCGGGAACTGACCTTTCCGCTTTGGCTCCGCAGTTCATCATAACGCCTAACGCCACTATCGAACCCGCAAGTGGCTCGGTGCAAGACTTCAGCCACGGGCCGGTTACATACAAGGTGACATCTGAAGACCGCCAGTGGTCGAGGGAATATTATGTTTCTTTCAACATAGTGACACGCACAGAAGTTGACACATTGCGATTTGGCTTCGAGGACTATCAGATTAATTCCAGCTCTTATTATGAATGGAATGACACACAGTTCCGTTGGTCAACAGGCAATCCTGGCTATGTGTTGTCTGGGATGGCTACAGAAATTGTGGAAGATGGGGGCTATCAAACAAATCCGGACAAGTTCCCGTCTGTGGCTTTAGAAGGGCAAGGCTATAAAGGCAGCTGTGTTAAGCTTACTACGTTAAGTACAGGCGGATGGGGGGCTCTTAAAGATATGCGCATAGCCGCAGGTAATTTGTTTATTGGATCGTTTGATGCGACAATGGCCATGACGGATGCACTGAAGGCTACTAACTTTGGAGAACCATTTGATCGCAGGCCGACCAAGCTGCGTGGGTATTATAAGTTTGAGCCTGGAGAGAATTATCAGGACTTTTATGGCAATCTTGTGGCAGGCAAGGCAGATGTTGCCGATATGTATGCTGTTTTTTATCGCAACCATGACGAAAGTGGCAAGGCTATAGTTCTGGATGGCGCCGACATTAAGTCAAGCCCATATATTGTTGGCATGGCGCAAGTTGCAGACATACGGACAACAGACCAATGGACAGAGTTTGAGGCTGAATTTGAATTTGTCCAAGAAATAGATCAAACGTTGTTGGACAATAGGGGCTACAGTTTGGCTATCGTGTTCTCGTCAAGCGTGAATGGGGCTTACTTCGAGGGTGCCATTGGTAGCACTCTCTTAGTGGATGAAGTGGAACTGATTTGTACTGACATTCAATAGCGACAATGAAAAGAAAGATTATAACCTCGGTTGCATTATTGGCCGCTACTTTATCGGTCAAGGCTTTCAGCTTCGGTATCCCCGACGATGTTAACTATACCGTGCGGCTTGGATATAGCATTGGTGGCACGGCTCCGATGGGCATTCCTGCCACCATCCGCAGCATGAATTCATATAAACCAAAGTCTAACTTGTCGCTCGCCATAGACGCTCAAAAGAAATTTAACGACCGTTGGGGCATAATGTTGGGCTTGAAAATAGAAAACAAGGGCATGGAAGTGGATGCCACCGTGAAGAACTATCACATGGAGATGGTGCAGGAAGGGAAACGCTTGGCCGGGTATTATACGGGCAACAACGTAATAAATACTGAAGGGTGGCTTTTCACCCTGCCTGTTAGGGCCACATTCAACGTCAACGAGAATTTGCTTCTTCGCCTCGGCCCGTTTGTGTCTTATGTGCAGTCGCAAACTTTCGATGGATATGTCTACAGTGGATATTTGCGCGAAAACACTCCAACTGGCACAAAGATAGTCATGGGTGACACCAAGGAGACAGGTGCGACATACGACTTTTCCGATGATATGCGGCATTTCCAGTTTGGAGTCGATGTCGGAATAGATTGGAATTTCTACCGCCGTTGGGGCATTTATGCTGATGTTTCGTGGGGCTTGACAAACATTTTTAAGAAAGATTTCAACACGATCGAACAGAAGCTATACCCTGTTTATGGCACATTGGGCATCTCTTATAGGCTTAAATAGAATTTATATTGTAATAATTTAAAGTTGGACATGAAGAAAATTTTTACTTTTGTGGCTTTGGCTTTAGCCACGTTTACGGCTTCGGCCACCGATTATACAGGTGCGCTGAACGTGAGTGTGAACGGCGCGGCACTTCCGGAGCAGGAGACGACAGTTACTATTGTCGAGAATGATGACCAGTCTTATGGCATGGAGCTTAGCAATCTGGTTCTCGTTATGGGCGGAGCACCAATCGGTGTGGGTAACATCGTGCTTGACGGTGTGCCCGGCATTCAAGGCAATGGCTCTACATTGCTTTTGGTTAAGGACACGATACAAATTGCAGCAGGCACAACGCCGGGAATACCTTTCTGGATGGGACCGACGCTTGGAGACGTGCCAATTGACATGAAAGGCGAAATCCGTGGTGGGCAACTGTATTTCAGCATCGCCATCGACATGACGGAAACATCCCTTGGACAAGCCATTACGGTTACGTTTGGTGATAATTTCCAGATAAAGAACTCCGGCTTCGAGGCTTTCCACACGGCAAGCGTGTACGATGCCGACTCCGTGGTGACGGCTTCGAGCGACGAACCCAACAACTGGCACTCGTTCATGAGCTGCACTGGCTCTATGGCCAGCTTCGTCAACGGCCTGCCCCACACTTTCATTAGCGAGGAGACGCGTCCGGGATCCACTGGCAGCAAGAGTGTGCTCATCACTTCGAGTGGCGTCAAGTTGGGTATTGTTGAGCTTCCCATTGCCGCCAACGGCACGCTCACCACGGGCAGGTTGCAGGCAGGTTCCGCCAATGCCGCCGACCCGGCCAACAACGCCTGCCTCGACCTGGCCAACGATTCTACGTTCGACGAGAACGGCGACCCGTTCCACGCCCTGCTCAACGCCCGCCCCGACAGCGTGGCCGTGTGGGTGAAGTTCAAGCAAGGCACGGTGGACGAGGAGAACCCTTATGCCACGCTTAGCGCGGTGGTGACCGACGGAACGTATTACCAAGACCCTGAAAACCCTGACAGCACTTATAATAATGTGGTGGCAAAAGCCTCCGACACGCGCATAGCCACAAACGGCTTTGAATGGCAGCGCCTGTCGATACCGTTCGACTATGAGACCTACGCAGCCAACGGCGCCGAGGCAAAGGCCATTCTCGTGACCATCTCCACCAATGCTACGCCGGGTGGCGGCAGCACGAAGGACTCGCTCTATGTTGACGATTTCGAGTTGGTTTACAACTCCACGGTGACTGGCATCACCGTGAAGGGCAAGGAAGTGGCCGACTTCGACCCGGAAACGACTGAATATGTGGTTGAGCTTGACGAGCCTACGGCAGACATCACCGCCGAGGACATCGTGGTTTCCACCAACGCCAATGGCGCGAAGGTGTTCTGCGACGTTGCCCACCTCGACAATGAAGACGGCGGGAGCGTGGCCACCATCACCGTTTGCTCGGCCGACCTGAAGGCTGTTTCCACATACGTTGTCGAGACAAAGACATCCGGCGTCATCGACTGCATCAGCGGAATCGAAGCCGGCAGCGGCGAGGTTGAGGCTGTCTACAACCTCAACGGCCAGCGCGTGGAAGCTCCGGCTAAGGGTCAGGTGTATGTTGTGAAGTACACCGACGGCAGGGTAGTGAAGACTGTTGTGAAATAATCTGAAAGCAATAGCGTAATCAACCGAAATCGGGGAGGTGGCCTTGGGCCGTCTCCCCGATTCATTTTTGTCTTTATTCAAGCCTTAAGTTTAGCAGGCGGCGATTGGCCTTAGGCCGGCTTGAACTTGTTGAGCGCGTCTATTATGTGCTCCACCTCGCTTTCGCCAAGCACTTGGTTGCACGGTATGCTGAGTTCCTCGGCGTGTATCTTCTCCGTAATGGGCAGCGAGAGCGCGGCCCACTCGGCGTAGCAACGCTGCCTGTGGGGCGGGATGGGGTAGTGTATCATGGTCTGGATGCCGCAGGCCGTGAGGTGGCCCTGCAGCTCGTCGCGCTGCCGGCAGAGCACGGGGAAGATGTGGAACACGCTCTGCCGCCAATAGTCTGCCGAGGGCAGGGTCATCAGGGGGTTGCCGACGCGCTCTATGTAGGCGCGGGCTACGTCGCGGCGGCGGCGGTTCTCCTCGTCGAGGTGGCGCAGCTTCACGCTCAGTATGGCGGCCTGCAGTTCGTCTATGCGGCTGTTGCGCCCTTTGTAGCTGAACACATATTTGCGCTCCGAGCCGTAGTTGGCTATTGCGCGGACGGCATCTGCCAGTGCGTCGTCGTCTGTTGTCACGGCTCCGGCGTCGCCCAGCGCGCCGAGGTTTTTGCCCGGGTAGAAGCTGTGGGCGGCGGCGTCGCCCAGCGAGCCGGTGCGCCGTGAGCCGTAGGTGCAGCCGTGCGCCTGCGCGTTGTCTTCTATCAGCTTCAGCCCGTGGCGGCGGCAGGTGTCGCCAATGCGTTGGGTGTAGGCGCAGCGCCCGTAGAGGTGTACTATCATCGCGGCGCGTGTGCGCGGCGTGATGGCGCGTTCGATGAGGCTGTCGTCTATCTGCAGAGTGTCGAGGCTTGGCTCCACGAGCACGGGGCGGAGGCCGTTTTCGGTTATGGCGAGTATGGTTGCGATGTAAGTGTTGGCCGGAACTATCACCTCGTCGCCCGGTTTCATCGCGCCCATCTCGATGTATGCGCGGAGTATGAGGGTGAGCGCGTCGAGTCCGTTGCCGCAGCCCACGCAGTGGCGCGTGCCGATGTAGGCCGCGTAGTCGCTCTCAAACTGCGCCGTGGCTTCACCCTGCAAGTACCACCCGCTGTCTATCACGCGCCCTACCGCTGCCTTTATCTCGGCGGAGTGGGCATCGTTCACTTTCTTTAGGTCAAGGTATTTAATCATTGTCGGTCTTTTTTCAGGAGATTATTTGAGGAGTTCAGGAGTTTCAGGAGTCCAGGAGTTACAGGCATTACCTGGATGCCAGCCCACTTCTCTTTGCAAAGCATTTGTCTGAACTCCCGAACTCCAGACTCCTGTATCCTGAAGCTTCTTCTGAACTCCTGTTTCCTGAAGTTCCTCCTGCAACTCCTGAACTCCTAATTATGTTTCCCATTCGTACCAGTCGTAGCACACGCCGCGCCCGCCGAAGCCCTCCTTCTGGTAGATGAGCGACTCGTTGAGCACCCGTCCGCCCTCTTCGGTGGACTTGCCGAAGTCGAAGTAGGGATAGTCGGCGAAGTCGTAGTTGAGTATGCGGTCGTAGATGGCATCGACGACGCGCATGGCCTTGCCTTCGGGTGAGGCGGAGATGTATTGCGCGTGGGCCACCTGCGGCGTTAGGTAGAGCACCGTCCCGCCGAGCACGCGGCCCTCCTTGCGTGCCACGTACAGCACGATGTTGGTTGGGAAGCGCGACTTCAGCAGCTCTATCTCGGCGAGCGAGTGTACGGGGTGCGCCCCGTAGGTGTGCATGAGGTTGCCTTCCAGCACCGGCCAGAATGCGGCGAAGTCGTCGCTCTGCCCCACCTCAACCCCGTTGTTCCGGCAGCGGTTTATGCCGTAGCGGCGGTCGCGGTGCCACTTTAGGCGGTGGGGCATGAAGATGGCCGAGGCGATGTCGCGGGCCACGAGCCTTGCGCCGCACACTCGGAACAGCGCGTAGAGGTCTTCTTCGGCCGGCACGCGGTGGTAAATCCACGGCACGGCCTTGTACCTAACGCGCCTTACGCCGCATTGCCGCAGGTAGGCGTTCATGGCCCCGAACGCCTCCACCACCGCGCTTGCCGTGGCGTCGGTGCCTGTTATCAGCCCGCCGTAGGTCAGTCCGCCGTGCGAGCAGAGCAGGTCGCCCTCGCGGTTGGCCGGGAGCAGGGCGAGCAGCTTGCCGCCCCGGGTGAACATGAGCGACGAGTCGGCGAAGCGGTCGGCGTGGTAGTCCATGTAGCGGCGGTCGAATAGGAACGTGCCGTTCTTCGACCGCGCCACGAAGCCGTTCCACGCGGCTGCGTCGGCAGGCGTGTATTGTCTCACTTCGATCATCTGCCGGCAACGTATTTCAGGAACTCGCCGTAGTCGCGTATGTAGTCTTCCTCGCAGAAGGGGTCGGAGGCCAGCACGAGGCACACTGCCCCCGAGGAGTGGTCTTCGAGCGTGCGCCACACCCCTGTCTCTACGAGCAGCCCCTGGTAGGGGTGGTTGAGCAGCACGGTGGTGCGCTCCTTGCCGTCGTCGAGCGTGACGGTGAAGCTGCCGCTCACCGCCACGATGAACTCGCGGCAGTGCTTGTGGGCGTGGCCGCCGCGGCTTTCGCCGCCCGGCACGTCGTAGACCCAGTAGACCCTCGCCACGCCGAACGGCACGTCCTTCATGCCTTCGGCCACGGTGAGGTTGCCCCTTGGGTCGGCTATCTTTGGCAGGTCGATTATTCTTGCTTCTTGGGTGTTCATTTTGCTTTTGGCTTTTTGGCTAATTGGCCTTATTGGCCCAATTCGTCTAATTAGGCTAATTGGTTGACCGCCTCACCTGATTACGGTCGCGGCGAGCCGCTTGGCCTTGTCGCGCAGTGCCGTGGTGTCGGCGTCGGCGGGGCCGTAGCACAGCACCACGCCCATGCGCCGGCCGGGGTGCTGCTCCGGCTTGCCGAAGATGCGCACGCGGGTGTAGTCTTCGCTGAGGGCATCGGCCAGGTTGTAGTCGGGCGCGGCGCCCTCTCCCTTGGCCAGCACCACTGCGCTTGCCCCGGCGTGCTCGAGGTGGATGCCGGCTATGGGCAGGCCCATCACGGCGCGCAGGTGCAGCTCAAACTCGCTCAGGTTGGTGGTGTGGCCGAGCGTCACCATGCCCGTGTCGTGGGGGCGGGGCGAGAGTTCGGAGAATATCACCTCGCCCTGCTTGGTGAGGAAGAACTCCACGCCCCATAGACCCGCGCCGGTGAGCGCGGCGGTGACGGTGGCGGCAATGTGCTGCGCGTCGGCCAGCGCCTTGGCCGGGATAGTGTAAGGTTGCCAGCTCTCGCGGTAGTCGCCGCCCTTCTGCACGTGGCCCACGGGCGGGCAGAAGAGCGTCGGGCCGTCTTTCTGGGTGACGGTGAGCAGGGTGAACTCGCTGTCGAAGTCGATGAACTCCTCCACTATCACCTCCTTCACGTCGCCCCGGCTGCCCTGCATGGCCTCGCCGAAGGCCGCCTCAAGCTCGGCGGCGTTGTGTACGTAGCTCTGGCCGTGGCCCGACGACGACATGAGCGGCTTCACCACGCAGGGGTAGCCAATGTCTTCGGCGGCGGCCTTCATCTCGCCGAAGGTCTTGGCGTAGTGGTAGCGGGCGGTGCGCAGGCCCAGCTCCTTGGCCGCCAGGTCGCGTATGGCGCGGCGGTTCATGGTGTAGTTCACCGCCCTTGCGCTCGGCACCACCTGTATGCCCCGCTCCTCGTAGTCGAACAGGCGCTCGGTGCGTATGGCCTCGATTTCCGGCACGATTATGTCGGGCTTGTGCTTGGCCACGGCGGCGTCGAGCGCGTCGCCGTCGAGCATGCTGAACACCTCGCACTCGTCGGCCACTTGCATGGCCGGTGCGCCGGCATAGCGGTCGCAGGCCACGACGTACTGTCCGGCGCGCTTGGCCGCTATCACAAATTCGCGGCCCAGTTCGCCCGAGCCTAATAGCAGTATCTTCTTCATCTGTTTAAATGTTTTTTGTCGTTTGCGGTGTGGCGGCGCACTGCCCGTGCGCCTGCGGGGCGGTTGGCCAATGGCGCTTCCTTCCCCCGCCGTTTATGCAAAGGTACGCATTGTTTTTCTAAAAAACACGTGTGCGGGGGCGGAAATTGGCCCGGAGGTTAGTTAAAATATGGCAACTAACTTTCGGCCTGTTTGCCGCCGCTTTCCGCCTGCGGCGTGTCCGCGTTGCAAAACGTCCTGTTTTGCGTCCTGAAACGGGCCGTTTCGCACGCTAAAACGGGCCGTTTTGGAAGCCAAAACGGCCCGCTTCGCAATGCGCTGGTTGCCAGGCAGTTGCAAAAAACGGCCAATCCGGCGGATTTTAACAATTAAAAGTTAAAATCCGCCGGACTCCGCCTGTCCCACCGCAACAGCCATTCGGGCCACGGGCCGCTGCGCTGCTGCGGGCAAGCCGCGCAGTGGCCGCGCAGCGGCAGGCCGGGTGGGGTGGGGCGTCATTTCTCCTTGTATATCACGCTGTTGGCCCCGCTCGTAATCTTCAGTGCCTCGGGGTGCTCCTTTATGTATGAGTCTATGTGGCGCATCCGCTTCTCTTCGAGTATCTCGTCGACGGCAATGAGTATGCCCGTCTCCTCCACATCGCCGAACTCGTCGTTGATGGCCGTGCCGAAGAGCTTCATCGTGGGGCTCAGGCCCATGTAGGCGTTCACCAGCGGCGGGATGTTGTAGCCCATGGCAC
>CALUMB010000013.1 GCA_944321645.1 uncultured Prevotella sp. | reverse complement strand
CTTCTCGAAGTGCTGGTAGTCCTTTACGCTGCGCCACGCCCCGCCCCAGCGGAACCCCGCCGCAGTGAACAGGCGGTAGGCCAGGTCGCGGCGGTCTATCTTGTAAGGAATGTCGCGGCGGCCTTCGCGCCCGAAGGCATACTTGCGCCCCGCCGCCGGCTCCACGCGCCAGGCGCCGCCACGCAGCCTGCGCACGTAGGGGTTGTAGAGCGGGTTTATGTCGATGGCAAGCCCCAGGCCGTGCTTCGACACCCTGGTGCGCGAGCCGGTCTGGAAGCGGAAGTTGAAGCACGTGGTGTTGTTGGCAGCCATCGACCGCTCGTCGTCGGCGCCATAGTCGTCGATGAGCACCATGCGCTCTATGCGGTAGCCCGCTTCGTATAGCTTGCGGAATATCTCCACCACCTGCGGCGCGATTTCCGCCGCCACCACCATCTCGCCCGTCTGCGCCCTGCCCTCGGCGTTGCGGTGGAGCAGCCGCAGGTAGCGCAGCTGGCCGCGCTTGAGCGGGCAGCCCTCCGGCCACGAGCGGCCTTGCATCCGGGCGAACGTGGCGTCGCTTATCTCCTCCGAGGCGAAGCAACGCCCCGGCCCGGCCGCAGCCACGGCCTCGTCGCTCACCACCAGCCCGGCCTCCCAGTCCTCCGGGAAGCCCGCGCCCCCGGCGGGATATGCCGCAACCGAAAGCGCGGCGGCCAGCACGGCCACGCAAAACCTAAGCAGCACCATAACTGTTTTTTGGCCGTAAAGTTACGAAAAAAGTGCGTATGCAGCATTGGCGAGACCCAAAAAACTGTATATTTGCATCTACACAACATTGAAACAAAGACAAAGATGAACGAAACGCTAAACTGCATGGAAACGCGCCGGAGCGTGCGCGGCTACAAGCCGGACGCCATTCCGGCAGACGAACTGATAGAAGAGGTGGCCAAGGCCGGCACGTTTGCCCCCACGGGCATGGGCGCACAGTCGCCGGTGATAGTGGCCGTGACCAACAAGGAAGTGCGCGACCGCCTGTCGAGGCTCAACGCGGCGGTGCTCGGAACGCAGGCAGACCCGTTCTACGGCGCACCGGTGGTGCTCGTGGTGCTGGCCGACAGGAGCCGCCCGACGCACGTCTACGACGGCTCGCTGGTGATGGGCAACCTCATGAACGCCGCCCACGCCGTGGGCCTGGGCAGCTGCTGGATTCACCGCGCCCGCGAGGTGTTCGACTCCGAAGAGGGCAAGGCGCTGCTCCGCCAATGGGGAATAGAAGGCGACTACGAGGGCATAGGCCACTGCGTGCTGGGCTATCCCGCCGAAGGACAGCCCAAGGCGGCCAAGCCGAGGAAGCCCGACTATGTGAGATGGGTGAGGTGATGGAAAATGTATAAAGAGTTAAGATAAGGAGTTAAAAGGAAGTTAAGGAGTTAAGATAAGGAGTCAAGGAGTTAAGACAATAGCTTTTACCGCCGGTTTTAAAGCAGCCGACAAAGCATACGTCTTAACTCCTTAACTTCCTTTTAACTCCTTAACTCCTAATCTTAACTCCTTGACTCCTTATCTTAACTCCTTATCTTAACTCCTTGACCCCCTTTTAACTCCTTAACTCCTTATTTAAATCTCCTCACGAGGAACGACAACCGCGATTGTCTTAAGCCGCACGTAGTCTTCGGACAGATACATAAGCCCGCCGAACGGGTTCTTCGTTCCCCACGAGTTTTTCATGATGAAGAAGCGGCGACCCTTGGCATCGCGTGCCAGCCCCACCACGGCCATGCAGTGGTCGTCGGTGGTGTCGAACCGCTCGAAAGCCCGCTGCCGGTCGGCCTGCGCCACGGGCGTGGCTTCGGGCAGCGTGGCCACGCCGCGCCCGAAAGAAAAACCCGGCTCGCTCGTGTCGCCCTCCCAACACACGCCCCGCCCAGCCCTCACGGCACGCTCCATGACGGCCACGAGGGTGTCGATGGGAACGTTGGTGAAGAGGTCGCGGCGGCGGTTGTCAGGCACTTCGAGGGCGAAGTCGGCGTAGAACGGGTGGTGGGTGAAGCTCGTCAGGCCGACATACTCGCCCGGGGCGCACACGCTGCGGGCAAACTCCTGCGGCGTATATTCGGCCCCATACATGAAGACCTTGCGCGGAACGGGGCCAAGGTTCTCGTCGAGCAGGCTGCCAAGGCGACAGCCGCTGCCCCCGAAGCCTGCGCGGCGGCGGGCCTCCATGGCGGCAAGCCGCCCCAGCTTGCGGGCGAGCACCTCCGTGTTTGCGCCGTCGCTGCCGTGGCAGGCGTCGTAGGTAACAAGCCCATACTGCATTATCGTGCCTATAAGGGCCATGGCCGTGCCTCGCGGCGAGACCTCCGCCTCGCCCCCGGCAAGGTAGCACCGCCGGTAGCCGTCGGCCAGGTAAGCCCTCACGGCATAGTCAGCCGAAAGGTGTACGGAGTCGCCGCGCATGATGTGCTCCGTCTCAATGGCCGCCAGCATGGCGTAGGCCCAGCACGAGGGGCTGCTCCCCTGGTCTTTCACCGGCGTGAAGGCGTTAAGCACTTCCACGTCGAACTCCACCGGCGGGGCTTCGGCGGCCTCGCGGCACGATGCAGCGAGCCATGCCGCCGCCACGAGGAGAAACAACTGAAAGCGACTCATACCACCACGCTCTTGCACTTGCCCGAGGCCGACTCGATGTCGAGGCGCAGCACCTCTGTGCGGTGGAACGATGCGGCGGCATACCCCATGCCCGCCCCCTCGTGGCCCGGCGAGTATTTGCCCACTATCATCCGCAGCGCCTCCATGCGCTCGCCGTCGGGCAGGTGGCGGCGAAGCGTGCCTCGGAGCACCACGCTTTCGTACTCGGTGGTGAACATCCCCGGCAGCACCCGTGTGCGCCCCACCACGCAGAACGCGGCTCCCGCCGCAGCGTCGGCGCAGCGCAACTTGTGGCCTTCGGGCGCACAGTGGAAGTAGACGCTGCCCGCGCCATCCCAGGCATAGCTCACGGGGATGCCGTAGCCTGCCGCCTCGCCGCCACGCTCCTCCACCATCGAGAGGAAGCCATACTCGCCGCCGCGCAGCAGTTCGGCTGCCCTTTCGCAGCCGAGCAGGCGGTCGCGGCGGCGCACGGAGCCGTTGTCGAAGTTAGGTATCTGTGTCATATCCTTTTGTTTCCAAGTCCAAACATTTTGTATATTGCGCAGTACACGCGGCAGAGCCGTGCCATGCCCAAGGCGTTAAGGGCCATGGCCTTCAGCGCCTGCACCGCCCCGCTGCACTCGCCGGGCGGCACCTTGTGGTATGCGAGGCGCGGGCGGTCGCCAGTAAAGGCGCATTCGGTGAGCTGGATGTTGAGCACGTGCATATAGTAGCGGCCAAAGCCGGGCAGCCCGGCGTAGCCGTCCATCACGCGCAGGTGGGCTTCGAGCAGCGCACGATGTTCGTCGCCGCCCGCCGTGGCCGTTATCCCGCCGCCGTTCCAGCAGTAGTAGTAAAGCCCCTGCGACGTAGTGGCCACGGCCTTCGCCTTGGCGAGGAGCAGCGGCAGCGTGTAGAGGTCTTCAAAAGCCGTGCGCGGCGGGTGGCGCACACCGTCGAAGAGCTGGCGGCGGTACACCTTGTTCCACATATATGAATGGGCGTAGGCACAGCAGCCGAGCCAGTAGTCGGCGGCGGAGCGGTACTCCCTGTCGGGCAAGGCGAGCATAGACTGCCGCCTGGAGCCGTGGAACTTGCACACGCCAAACTCCACGAAGCCATAGTCTGGATGCGCCTCCAGCATGGCAACCACGCCGGCGTAGGTGCCAGGGGCGAGGAAGTCGTCGCTATCGACGAACGTCACGTAGTCGCCAGTGGCCATGTCCAAACCGCGGTTACGCGCGTCGCCAAGCCCGCCGTTGGCCTTGTGCGCCACGCGAATGCGGCTGTCGCGCGCCGCCCAGGCGTCGCACTTCTGCGGGCAGTCGTCGGGCGAGCCGTCGTCAACGAGTATTATTTCGAGCCTGCGGTAGTCCTGGCCCACCACGCTCTCCACGCAGCGGTCCACCGTGGCCGAGGTCTTGTAGACCGGGATAATCACCGTGAGGAGCTTCTCCATGGCCTAAGTACAGCCTGCCCTTGGGTACAGCAGGCGGCAAAAAGTCCCGCATCGTGCAGCGGGGCGTTTGGAAATACACGAAATGCAATCATAGCCTGTCAAGGGATGTCCTATCAAATTATGATTCAATGGCAAAGGGATGAACATATTCCATGTTTCGGCCGCTTCTTAATTTCATTGGTGTCAGTCTGCCAAGCACCATCGGTCGTGCAGCCCGCTATGCCCCTCTTCAACTTGCTGGCAGGCACTCGCTTTAAAACCAAAGAATCGCCGCGACATAATTTACAGAACATCCCTTAGGCGAAACAGCCCCGTCAGGGCTTCCACCTGAAATACTCGCCGAGCTGCTCGGCAAGCGAGGCCAGGGCCTCCGGGTCGCCGCCGCCGTGGCGCCGCCACACCTCGCGGCAGGCTTCGAGCAGGGCGGGGCCTTCGGTGGCCTGATGGCGCAGGTAGGGGTCGCAGTGGCGGAAGGCCGCCATCGCCTCGACCACCGCGCCCACGGGCAGCCCCACGAGCTTGGCCAAGGCCGCCACCTCAGGCGTCTCGGCCACCATCGTGGCGGGAGTGAGGCGGAAGTAGAGGTCGAGCACGAGCACGAGCATGAGCGGCGTCACCCCCGGCGTGCCGGGTATGGGGCGGAAGTCGCGCTCGAAGGTCTCGCTCACGTCCACCCCGTCGTAGAAAGCGCCCTCGCTGCCAAAGCCGCGCATCTGCCGCAGCAGGCGCACGGCACGCGCCAGGCGGCGCGGGTTGCCGGCATAGTCGCGCCAGATGCGCTCCATGCGCGGCGTGCCGAGCGCGGCCAGGGCGCACATCTTGTCGTAGAGCACGCGCGGCTCAACGTGCAGCTCCAGGGCCAGGTCCACCACAGGGCGGCTGTACATGGGCTTAAGCCCGGCGGGCCGCCGCAGGTAGAGCTGCACGAGCAGCAGCCAGTAGTCGTCGTTCCAGTTTGCAGTCCTTGCCATAGTGGTGGTGTTTATTGGTAGCCGTTGGTGCGCCAGGCGCCGCGCACGGCAACGCGCCGCAACGCCCGCACCCATCCACAAAGATACGGAATATCCGCCAAACGGCAAAATTTATTCGCCACAAATGCTGCTGAAGGCGCATGGAAAGGCGCGGAACGGCCACGGCAGCAGAGCCTTGCAGCAATGGCCCGCACACAGAAACGCACCCTCTGCCGCCACTTGCGGCGCATGAGGGCATTGCCTGCGCCTACTTGCAAATATGCAACCAAAAAGCGGCCTGCGTGGCGTTGGATTTAACACGGGGCCGTTCCGCATCCTGAAACGGCCTGTCTTGCACCCTGAAACGTGCCGTTTCGCCTTCCAAAACGCCCCGTTTCAGGAGCCAAAACGGCTGCTGCCGCAACACGCTGTGCGCCAAGGCGTTGCGCGAGGGGGCGCGTTTCGCCGCGCGTTAAGTTAAAAACGTTAATTGGCTTCGCGGCCTGCCTCACGCAGCTTTTCCCCTTCCGTCAGGCAAAGCTTTCGCGGCGCAGGGGGTAGTTGCCCCGCAACTCCTCGAACATGGCGGGCGCGGCCTTCAGCCGGCGGCTGTCGGCGAGCGGGTCGTAGAGCTGCAGCGGGTCGCCGGTGTAGGCAAACCCAGCCGGGAGCGGCGGCGGGGCGATAGGCCCCGGGTTGGGCAAGTGGAAGAAGCGGCACAGCGCGTCGATGGCCATGTTGTCGGCGTTCACCTTGCCGTCGGCCGAGTAGCCGGCTATGTGCGGCGTGCCTATGTAGACGAGGCGCAGCAGTTCGGGGTCGATGTCAGGCTCGTTCTCCCACGTGTCCACCACGGCCTGGCGCACGCGGCCTTCGAGCAGGGCCGCCTTCAGGGCTTGGTTGTCAACAACGGCGCCCCGGCTGGTGTTCACCACGAACGGCCTGCGGCCCAGGCTGGCGAAGAAGCGGCTGTCGGCCAGGTGGCGCGTGGCGTATGGGCCGCTGTCGGTGAGCGGCACGTGGAAAGTTATCACGTCGGCCCGGAGGGCAATCTCGTCGAGGCAGACGTAGCCCGGCGCGCCAACGGGCGGGTCGCACGCGAGCACCCTCATGCCAAGGCTGCGGCCCACGTCGCACACCTTGCCGCCCACGTGGCCGCAACCCACCACGCCGAGCGTGGCGCCGGCGAGCCTAAGGCCGCAGTCGCGCTGCAGGAGGAGCAGCGCGGAGCGGAGGTACTGGGCCACCGACCCGGCGTTGCACCCAGGGCAGTTGGCCCAGCTGATGCCCGCGCGGGCAAGGTAGCCGGTGTCTAAATGGTCGAAGCCTATGGTGGCCGTGGCTATGAACTTCACGCTGCTGCCGCCGAGCAGCCGCTCGTCGCAGCGCGTGCGGGTGCGCACTATCAGCGCGTCGGCGTCGCGCACGTCGGCAGCGCCCATGTCCATGCCGCGCAGGTAAACCACGTCGGGCGTTATCTTGGCCAACGCCTCGCGTATGTACGGAATCTTGTCGTCTACTACTATCTTCATGTTTGCGCCCGCAAAAGTACGCAAAAATATTCCAACCAGGGCAAATGTATCGGGCAATTTAGCTATATTTGCAAGCAATAACGCAAAACTTCGCGCAATGATAAAGAAACGAATCCTGGCCCTCGCCGCAGCCTTGGCCGCCATACCTTGCGCCATATTGGCCCAGAAAACGTTCGTGCCGGTGGGCAGCAAGGTGGACGTGGAGGCCCTGGGCAGCCGCATCGACACCGGCATGGACATATCGGCCATGAGCCTGCAAGACCTGCGCATACTGCGCAACGCCGTGGCCGCGCGGCAGGGCTACTGCTTCAAGGACTACGCCCTGCGGGCAGTGTTCGGCCAGACGTCGTGGTACGACAGCCTGCTATTCATGCGGGTGGACGGCCAGCTCGACGGTAAGCCCATCACGTACACCAAGGCCGAGCAGGCCTTCGTGGAGCGCATAAAGGCCCGCGAGGCCGAGCTGCGGGCGCAGAACTTCAAGGCCGGCAAGGGCCGCAGGGTGAACGTAAGGAACATCGTCAACGGCTTCCAGCTCGAAGAAGTGTCCGCCCCGCTCATGGAGAGGCTCGCCCGCGACGGCTTCGCCATAGTGCCGAGGCAGAACATACAGCTGTTCCACTGCTACGAGAACAACGACTACCACGACTTCCCCAGCTTCATCACCACCGACCTGCACCTGCAGCTCATGCACACCTACTTCTCGAACGTACAGCAGGAGGTGGAGAAGGCGAAGCTGGCCGTGAGCCTCGTCACCATTGTCAGGGAGCTTCACGGCGAGGTTACGAGGGCGCTGGCCGAATCGACAAGCCGCAACGGGCGCGAGACGGCGGAGTGGTGCCAGGCGTGGCTGGCCGTGTGCGCCCGCCTGTGGGGCATGGAGGGCCTGGCCGTGCCTGCCGCCCACGAGGCCGACGTTGAGCGCGAGGTGGCCCGGGCCATGGCCGCCCAGGACGACGTGTCGCCATTCCTCGGCATGACCGACGTGAAGTTCATGTACAGCCTGTTCCGCCCGCGCGGCTACTACACGCGCTCCGCCGCCCAGCAACGCTACTTCCGCGCCATGACGTGGCTGCAGGCCACGCCCTTCTGCATCGACGACAAGGTGCAGCTGCGCCGCGCCGTGCGCCTGGCCGACGCCGTCAACCGCAACGTCGGCATACGCGGCAGCCTCATGGCGGCAGACGCCGCGCTGTCGTTCATTGTGGGCAGGCCCGACGGCCTGTCCATCCTCGCCCTGGCCGACGAGCTTAGGCGCGGCAAGTACAACGCGGGCAGGCTCATGCGCGACGACGCACTGCTCGCCCGCCTGCAACGATCGCTTACGGAGAAGAGCCGCCGGGCGGCGCGCATAAGGCCCAAGGAGCAGCTCTCGTGCGCCGAGAAGATATGCTTCATGCCGCAACGCTACGTGTTCGACAGCAAGGCGCTGCAGGAGCTGGCCGACGCCGAGACGCAGCCGCAAAGCCTGCGCCCCTACCCCACGGGGCTCGACGTGATGGCCGCGCTCGGCTCCGCGGAGGCCGAGGGCATACTCGTAAGCGAACTGAAGGCCGAGGAGCAGTGGCCCGCATACGCCGCGCGGCTGGCCGGCGTGAGGCAGGTGGCGGCAAAGGCGCTGGCCGACTCGTCGGCGGTGAGCCTGCGCCTGCAAGCCCTCGCAGCCCTGGCGCAGTGCGCCGACACGCGACTGCCATACTTCATGCGCACGCCGCAGTGGGCCAAGAAGAGCCTCAACGCCGCCCTGGCGGCATGGGCCGAGACGCGCCACGACATAGCCCTCTACGCCAAGCAGCCCATGGCGGCGGAGTGCGGCGGCGCCATACCCGACCCGGTGGTGGTGGGCTACGTGGAGCCTAACGTGGCCTACTGGAGCCGCGCGCTCGACTTGATAAGGCTGACGGGCGCGAAGCTCGACTACTACGGCTTCCTCTCGCCGCGCATCAGGAGCCTCACGGCGCAGATGGAGGAGCAGACGGCATTCCTCTTGCGCATCTCGGAAAAGGAGCTGCAGGGCCGCCGCGTCACCGACGAGGAGTTTAAGAGCATCGAGAAACTGGGCAGCACGTATGAGTGGCTGACGCTCGACATAATGAAGGACAAGGCCACACAGGACGGCATGGTGTGGGAAGACGTGCAAGGACCCGACCGCTCGGTGGCCGTGGTGGCCGACGTCTACACGGCAAACGCCAGCAACAACCCCGACAAGGGCGTGCTGCACGCCGCCACGGGCTACGTGGACGACATCTTCGTGGTGGTGGAAATCAACGGCCTGCTGCACCTCACGCGCGGCGCGGTATTCTCCTACCGCGAGTTCAAAGAGCCGCTTGGCGTGCGCCTCACCGACGAGGAGTGGCAGCGGCGGCTGGAGGGCGAGCCCCGGCACGGCGTGCCGTCGTGGATGGACGAGGTGATACTCACCGACCCGGTTCCCGCCGACAACGAACTGATGTTCTACAGCTCGGGGTGTTAGGAAATTAAGAAAATCTGCTCTTGGAAATAAAAATAAAAAGATAAAAGGATATGCGGAAGGGGATTGTAGTGATGGTGATGGCAGCCGCTCTGCTCGGCGCGGCGGGAGGCGGGGGCGGTGTTCACTGTTCTCCCACTGCTCCCAGTACCCCTTCCCCACGGGGGAGGGCGGGGGTGGGGCTTCTCTTCACCGGCGACGTGCTGCTCTCGCGGGGCGTGGGGCGGGTCATACGCTACGCCGGGGCCGACCGCCTCTTTTCGCCGTCAGTAGACTCCCTGTTTGCCACGGCGCAGATTGTGGTGGCCAACCTTGAATGCCCGGCAACGCTGGCAGACGCTCCGCTGAACAAGCGGTTTGTCTTCCGGGCCGACCCCAAGGTGCTGCCCGCACTGCGGCGGCACGGCATCACCCACCTCAACCTGGCCAACAACCACAGCATCGACCAAGGCCGCGATGGGCTTACCGACACATATTATAATATATTGGAGGCCGGGATGACGCCCATCGGCTACGGAACGGGCGACGCCGAAGCCTGCCGCCCGCTGCCCTTGGCCGCCGAGCCGCGGCCCGTCTACGTGCTCACGTCGCTCAGGGTGATGTCGGAAAACTACGTGTATATGCCCTCGCGGCCATGCGTCTGCGAGGCTTCCGCCGACCGGCTGTGCGACTCCGTCCGCGCCCTGCGCCGCCGTGAGCCGCGTGCCTGCGTCATAGTGTGCCTGCACTGGGGCGTGGAGCACACGCCCCACCCCACCACGGAGCAACGCCACGAGGCGCACGCGCTAATCGACGCCGGGGCCGACGCCATAATCGGGCACCACCCGCACACGGCCCAGGACGTGGAGGTCTACCGCGGGCGGCCCATCTTCTACAGCCTCGGCAACTTCATCTTCGACCTCGACCGCCCGCTGAACAACCGCGCACTCGTGGCCCGCATCACCGTCACAGCCGACTCGCTGCACCACGAAGCCATCCCTATCAGGATAAAAAGGTGCGTGCCGGAGGTGACAGAATTTTAGGAGTTAAGGGGTGATTTTCTAAAAGGAGTTAAGGAGTTAGAAAGGAGTAAAGGAGTTAAGACAAATGCTTTGCGGATGCTTCAAAACCGCAACTACAGCTATTGTCTTAACTCCTTTACTCCTTTCTAACTCCTTAACTCCTAAAAATTTACTCCTTATGGAAAGAACTACTTACCCAGCCGCCAGGTAACGCCGTCCTTGGTGTCCTTCACCTCGAAGCCGGCGGCGGCCAGTTCGTCGCGTATGCGGTCGCTGGTGGCCCAGTCCTTGGCGGCCTTGGCCTTGGCGCGGAGGTCGAGCACCATGTCCACCACCTTGCCGAAAGCCTCCTCGCGCGCCCCGTCGGAGCCGCCCTTCTCCTCGCGCAGGCCGAGCAGGTCGAATGCGAAGAGGCGCATCGTGGCCTTCAGCTCGTCGAGGCAGGCGGCCGAGATGGTGGCCTTGTGGTCAAGGAGCTTGTTTATGTGCGAGCAAGCCTCGAAGAGATAGCTTATCACCTGCGGCGTGGCCAGGTCGTCGTTCATTGCGTCGTAGCACCTCTGGCACAGGCCGCCCACAAACGCCTCGGTCTCCGCGTCGCACACGTCGGCCACCGGCACGCGCTCCAGGTCGGCGATGCCGTTCATCAGCCGCTCCAACCCCTTCTCGCTGGCCAGCAGCGCCTCGTTGGAGAAGTCCACCGTGCCGCGGTAGTGGGCGGAAAGGATGAAGAAGCGTATGGTCATTGGCGAGTATGCCTTCTGTAGGCTCGGGTGGCTGCCGGTGAAGAACTGCTCGAGCGTAATGAAGTTGCCGAGGCTCTTGCCCATCTTCTGCCCGTTGATGGTTATCATGTTGTTGTGCATCCAGTAGCGCACCATGGGCTTGCCCTGGGCGGCCACGGCCTGCGCAATCTCGCACTCGTGGTGCGGGAAGACGAGGTCCATGCCGCCGCCGTGTATGTCGAACTCGGCGCCGAGGTACTTCCTCCCCATGGCCGTACACTCGCAGTGCCACCCCGGGAAACCGTCGCTCCAAGGGCTTGGCCAGCGCATGATGTGCTCCGGCTGCGCCTTCTTCCACAGGGCGAAGTCCACCTGGTGGCGCTTCTCGCCCACGCCGTCAAGCTCGCGGCTGGCGTCCTTCACGTCGTCGAGGTTGCGGCCCGAGAGCACGCCGTAGTGGTGGTCGCGGTTGTACTTCTCCACGTCGAAGTAAACGCTGCCGTTGCTCTCGTAGGCATAGCCGTTGTCCATTATCTGGCGCACCAGCTCCTCCTGCTCGATGATGTGGCCGGAGGCGTGCGGCTCGATGCTCGGCGGGAGCACGTTAAGTGCCGCCATCGCGTCGTGGTAGCGGTTTGTGTAGTACTGCGCCACCTCCATCGGCTCAAGCTGTTCGAGGCGTGCCTTCTTCTCAATCTTGTCGTCGCCCTCGTCGGCGTCGTGCTCGAGGTGGCCCACGTCGGTGATGTTCCTCACGTAGCGCACCTTGTAGCCGAGGTGGCGCAGGTAGCGGAACACTATGTCGAACGTGATGGCCGGGCGGGCGTGGCCCAGGTGCGGGTCGCCGTAGACGGTGGGGCCGCAGACGTACATTCCCACGTTAGGCGCGTGGAGCGGCGCGAAGGGCTGCTTCGAGCGCGTCAGAGTATTGTAGATAACGAGTCTTTGTTCCATAGTTCGCGGTTGTTTTTGTATGCTGGATGCAAAGTTAATGCAATTTGGCGACGGTTGCAAGAAAAGGCAGGTTTAAATGAAGCATAATGCGCCATCTGCCGCAGCGGCGGCTCCGTGATAGGCGCCAAAAACAAAATTGTGGCGCATTTATTTTGCCTGACGGCTGATTTTCAGTAACTTTGCATCGCCTGCGGCCCAGCATCCAGGCACTTACTTAAAACAAGGACAGACATGGCATACACACGACTGACCGCTGCCGAAGCCGCAGCGATGATAAAGAACGGTGAGAACATAGCCCTTAGCGGCTTCACGCCTTCGGGCGCCGCCAAGGCCGTAACGAAGGAACTGGCCCACATCGCCGCCGCCGAGCACGAGGCAGGGCGCGAGTTCAAGGTGGGCATATTCACAGGCGCGTCGACCGGGCAGAGCACCGACGGCGACCTATCGAACGCGCAGGCCATACGCTACCGCGCACCCTACACCACCAACTCCGACTTCCGCCGCCACGTCAACGCCGGCGAGATAGCCTACAACGACATACACCTCAGCCAGATGGCGCAGGAGCTGCGCTACGGCTTCATGGGAGAGGTGGACTGGGCCATACTCGAGGTGTGCGACATTGAGGAGGGAGCCGACACCTGCCGCGCCTACCTCACGTCGGCGGGCGGCATCAGCCCCACGGCGGCCAGGCTGGCCAAGCGCGTCATACTGGAGCACAACACGTTCCACAGCGTGGGCGCCAAGCTGCTGCACGACGTCTACGAGCTGCAAGACCCGCCCTACCGCCAGCCCATACCGCTTACGAAAGTGAGCGACCGCATAGGCAAGCCATACGTCGAGATAGACGCGAGCAAGATTGTGGGCGTGGTGGAATGCAACATCCCTGACGAGGCACGCGCCTTCAAGGACGAAGACCCGATAACATCGCAGATAGGCCACAACGTGGCCGCCTTCCTCATGCAGGACATGAAGCGGGGCATCATCCCGCCCTCGTTCCTGCCGCTGCAGAGCGGCGTGGGCACCACGGCCAACGCCATACTGGCCGCGCTGAGCCACGACAAGGCCGTGCCAGACTTCAACATCTTCACCGAGGTGCTGCAGGACGCAGTGGTCGAGATGATGCTCGAGGGCCGCGTGAAGGACGCATCGGCCTGCTCGCTCACCGTGACGAACGAGAGCCTGAAGCGCGTCTACGACAACATCGACTACTTCTCCAAGCACCTCACGCTGCGCCCCAGCGAGGTGTCCAACTCGCCCGAACTGATACGCCGCCTCGGGGTGATAGCCATCAACACCGCGCTCGAGGTGGACATCTACGGCAACGCCAACTCGACGCACATCAGCGGCACGAAGATGATGAACGGCATAGGCGGCTCGGGCGACTTCGAGCGCAACGCCTACATCTCCATCTTCACCTGCCCGTCGGTGGCCAAGGGCGGCCTGATAAGCGCAGTGGTGCCCATGGTGAGCCACCAGGACCACTCGGAGCACGACGTAAACGTGATCGTCACCGAGCAGGGCGTGGCCGACCTCAGGGGCAAAAGCCCGCTACAACGCGCAGAGTGCATAATAGAGAACTGCGCACACCCCGACTACCGCCCGCTGCTGCGCGACTACCTCAAGCTCGGCACCGGCGGACACACGCGCCACTGCCTGCCCGCCGCCTTCGCCATGCACGACACGCTGGCACGCAAGGGCGATATGCGGCTGACCGACTTCGCCGAGTATGTGAAGTGAACGCAGGCAACAAGGCCCACACATTAAATATAATACAAACGCGCTCCCGCCGCAGCCGACTGCAAAGCCCGGCAGCGGCGGGAGCGCGGCGTTTGCGCAGCCGTAAGGCAAGGCGGGCCGCCACACCGCCTCGCGCCTTACTGAAAATTAGTTAAGCGGCCGGGAATATATCAGCAAACAAAGGCCATTGTGGAGAAAAATCGCTATATTTGCATACGGTAACGCGCCACGCAGGCAACGCAAGCCAAGCCTGCCACAACGCCGCAGCCGCCGCAACCAAGCGCGGCGAGGCAACAAAGGCCAACCGGCAAGCGGCACGCCGAAGCCGGACGGCCACAGACAAACCCTAAAACAATACGACTATGCCGCACATAAAATGTTTCGACGAACTCACATCGAGCCTAAGGCAGGCTGGCAAGCGCAAGCGAGTGGCCGTGGCCTGCCCGGCCGACACCCACACCGAGTATGCCGTAAGGCGAGCCTTGGACGAACAGGTGGCCGACTTCGTGCTCGTGGAAGACAGCAGGGGGAGCTGCGGGCTGGCCGCACTCGAGGCCCGCTACCCGGGGCGCGTGGAGACGATATGCGCCGACAGCCCCGACGCGGCGGCGCGGCTCGCCGTCGGGGCCGTGAGGGAAGGGCGGGCAGACGTGCTCATGAAGGGGTGCCTGAACACCGACAACCTGCTGCACGCCGTGCTCGACAAAGAGCGCGGGCTGATAAGGCCGGGCAGCGTGATGAGCCACGTGACGGCAATAGAGGCGCCGGGCTACGGCAAGATGCTCTTCGCCACCGACGTGGCCGTGATACCAAGGCCCACCACCGAGCAGTTCGACGCCATGCTGCGCTACGCCACAGCCGTGTGCCGCGCCATGGGAACGGCGGCTCCAAGGGTGGCACTGATACACTGCACCGAGAAAGTGAGCGACAAGTTCCCGCACACCATCAGCTACGAAGAGCTGAAGCTCCGCGCCGGCCGGGGCGACTACGGCGACGCCTGCGTGGACGGGCCGATGGACGTGAAGACGGCCTGCGACGCCGAGAGCGGGCGGCTTAAGGGCATCTGCTCCGCCGTGGCCGGCACGGCCGACGTGCTGGTGTTCCCCTGCCTCGAGGCCGGCAACACGTTCTACAAGACCATCTCGCTCTTCGGCCACGCCCGCATGGCGGGCATTCTCTGCGGCACCACCGCCCCCGTGGTGGTGGCATCGAGGGCCGACTCGGGCGAATCAAAGTTCACCAGCCTTGCACTGGCCTGCCTGACAGGCCCCGTGGAGGGCGCAAACGCAAGCAAGCCATGAGGATATTGGTAATCAACCCGGGGTCCACCTCCACCAAGGTGGCCATCTTCGACGACGAGCGGCAGGTGTGGGCGTCGGGGGCGCACCACCCCGTGGCCGAGCTGGCGCGGTTTGAGCGCATAACCGACCAGTACGCCTACCGCCGCGACTTCATCCTCGGAAGGCTGCGCGGCAGCGGCATCGACGAGAGGTTCGACGCCGTGATAGGGCGCGGCGGGCTGCTCAAGCCGCTGCGGGGCGGCGTCTACGCCGTGAACGAGCGCATGAAGCGCGACCTGCGCGAGGCCAAGATGGAGCACGCCTGCAACCTCGGCGCACTGATAGCAGCCGAGCTGGCCGCCGGGTGGGGATGCCCCGCCATGACGGCAGACCCCGTGGTGGTGGACGAGATGATGCCCGTGGCGCGAATAAGCGGGCTGCCGGGCATGGAGCGCAAGTCGGTGTTCCACGCACTAAACCAGAAGGCGGTGGCGCGGCGCTACGCCGCGTCGACAGGCCGCAAATACGAGGAACTTAACCTGATCGTGGCCCACCTCGGCGGCGGTATCTCCGTTGGGGCGCACCGCCGGGGTCTCGTGGTGGACGTAAACAACGCCCTCGGCGGCGAAGGGCCGTTCACGCCGGAACGCGCAGGCACCATGCCGGCCATGCAACTGGCCGAGATGTGCTTCAGCGGGCGGTACACGCTGCCGCAAGTCAAGCGGATGCTCTGCGGCAAGGGCGGGCTGGCGGCGTGGCTCGGCGAGACCGACATGATAACCATCTCGGCAGAGGCCGAGGAGGGCAAGCAGCCGCACGCCACGCTCATCGAGGCCATGATGTATGGAGTGGCCAAACAGATAGGCGCAATGTACGTGGCCCTCGCAGGCCGCGCCGACGCAATAATCGTCACTGGAGGAATAGCCCACAGCAACCTATGCGTGGGACTGCTGCGGCCGATGGTAGACTATCTCGCGCCGGTGGTGGTGATGCCGGGCGAGAACGAGATGCTCTCGCTGGCCTACAACGCACTCGGGGCGCTGCGGGGGGAACTGCCGCTCATGGAATATACAGGCGAGGACTGCCGCGAAGGGCTGATACAAGCCTGCCGACAAGACTGAAGCGGGGGTGCGGGCCACCCCGGCTGATTTTATTTTTTCATACCTCAGAGGCCCTGCCTACATCCATGCGAGGGTGTGGGCAGGGCCAAAATGTTTTTTCGGGAGGAAGGAGAAGGGAGAAAGGAGTGCGGACAAATGTTTTTTCGGGAGGAAGGGGAAGGGAGAAAGGAATGCGGACGAATGCGTTTCGGGAGGAAGGGGAAGGGAGAAAGGAGTGCGGACAAATGCGTTTCGGGAGGAAGGGGAAGGGAGAAAGGAGTGCGGACGAATGCGTTTCGGGAGATTGGCAACAGGGGGGAAGGAGAGTATGGCATAACATTTTTTATCTTTTTGCCAAGCCGAATTTAACACGGCGGAAAGTGACGGAATAGAAATCGACGGGCGGTTTTTGCCCTTCGGAAACCTCGGCCATGGCTCACAGATTTGCAAAACGGCACATATCGCATTGCAAAACGGCACGTTTTAGGATGCGAAACAGGCCGTTTCAGAAAGCTAAACGGCCTCAATCGGAAGCCGCATCGGCAGGAAAAGCCCCCGTTTTTGTCAGGTTTTCGGCAAAAACAGGGGCTGTTTCATTGCACACTCTGCCATAAACAAATGGTAAGTGCCGCCAATACAAGACGTTACGGCTGCACACCCGTGGCTGCGATATACGCGGGCGTGGCTCCAGAATTTTCCGCCGATGCCATTCTCAGGGCGGCAAAGCCATCTGTTTTTAACACTATGGCGAAGGCATACGCAAAAAAAAGTTAAGGCAAACTTGCCCCGCCGGAGCCTTGCCGCGTGCGGCCGGGCAGCCACACAGCCCGGCCACCGCCAGCCGCAGGCTATTGCCCGGCCCCGCCCTCCTTGGCCTTGAAGGCCAAGGCATAGACGCGCATCTGCTTGATCATGGCCAGCAGGCCGTTGCTGCGCGTGGGGCTTAGGTGGTCCTTCAGGCCGATGCGGTCGATGAAGTAAAGGTCGGCGCCGAGTATCTCGTCGGGCGTGTGGCCGCTGAGCACGCGGATGAGCAGGGCGATGATGCCCTTCACGATGAGCGCGTCGCTCTCCGCCGAGAAGTATATCGCGCCGTCGCGCCAGTCAGCCTGCAGCCAGACGCGGCTCTGGCAGCCGTCTATGAGGTTGCCCTCGGTCTTGTAGCGCTCGTCGAGCGGCTCCTGCTCGTTGCCTAAGTCGATGAGCAGCTGGTACTTGTCCATCCAGTCGGTGAAGTCGGCGAACTCCGCTATCACCTCGTCTTGTGCTTCGTTGATTGTCATATTCGATTGTCTTTTGTTTTATTTCCTGCATTGCCCCACGCCCGGCAGCACGCCATCGGGCGGCCGCTGGCCACGGGCAGGTGTGCCGCGCGGCTCATTCGGCGGTGCTGTCAATGCGGAACAGCTTGTCGCTGGGGCGCACCTTGGCCGGCACGCGGAAGGCCACGCGGCTGCCTTGGCGTGCCGTCTGCACCGCCCCGGCGTCGTCGTGTATTTCCTCCGGGGTGACATACATCACGCCTGTGGTAGGCCCGGTGACGAGCATCTTGTCGCCCACGGAGAACTCGGCGGCGTCTACGCTGAACTCGGCCACGCCCAACTTGGAGAAATACTTCAGTCCGCGGCCCACGTAGACCTTGCGCTCGGTGGCGCAGGAGCCGTAGCGGTTGTTCCATTCGCCGAGGGCCTGACCTTGGTAGTAGCCGTCCCAGAAGCCGCGGTTGAACACCGTGGCGAGCCTGCGGTCCCACTCGTCCTTGCGCTCCTCGGTGAACGTGCCGTCGAGCACGGCCTGTATGGCCTCCTTATAGCAGCCCACCACGGTGTAGACGTACTCCGGGCCCCGCGCCCTGCCCTCTATCTTGAACACCCTCACGCCGGCATCCATCATGCGGTCGATGAAGCGTATGGTCTTGAGGTCCTTCGGGCTCATTATGTATTTGTTGTCAATCTCAAGCTGGCAGCCAGTCTCCGTGTCGGTCACGGTGTACGACCGGCGGCACACCTGCACGCACTCGCCCCGGTTGGCCGAGCGCCCTGCGTTGTCGAGGCTCATGTAGCACTTGCCGCTCACGGCCATGCACAGTGCGCCGTGGCAGAACATCTCTATCCTCACGGGCTGCCCGCCGGGGCCGCAGATGCGCTCCTCCTCGATGCGGCGGTGTATCTCCGCCACCTGCTCCAGGCGCAGCTCGCGCGCCAGCACGGCCACGTCGGCGTAGCGCGAATAGAAGCGCAGGGCCTCGGTGTTGCTTATGTTGAGCTGCGTGGAGAGGTGTACCTCCATGCCCACGCGGCGGCAGTGCTCCATCACGGCCACGTCGCTGGCTATCACGGCCGTTATGCCGGCCTCGCGGGCGGCGTCCACGGCCTCGCGCATGGCGTCCATGTCCTCGTCGTAGATGATTGTGTTGACGGTAAGGTAGGTGCGTATGCCGTGGGCGGCGCACTCGGCGGCAATGTCGCGCAGGTCGCCTATGGTGAACGTGTTGGCCGAGTGGGCCCTCATGTTCAGGCGGCCTATGCCGAAGTAGACAGACCCCGCGCCGGCCTGTATGGCCGCCGCGAGGCTCTCGCGCGAGCCTACCGGCGCCATTATCTCGTAGTCTGTAAGAGCCTGCCCTGTGGTGTTTGCGTCATCCATGCGTCTTGCTGTGTTATGAAAATGCCCACCGTCCGCAGGCGATGGGGCATCGGTTAAACGTTTGTATGTTGCCGTTCCCCCTGCGGCGGGGGAATGTTATTGCCTGCAAATATACATATTTTACCCTTAACGGCAATTGCCGACGCCCATTTTTTTATGCTTCTGCGGTAAAAGATGGCGCAAACGGGCGTGAATGTGGCCTGCCCCCAATCCCCCGGCGCAGCCGCCCCACGGCAAAGGTTGCCGCCATTGCGCCTGCGAGGCCGTGCCATGGTGGCGTTGCCCGCAGCCTGCCAGCCAAAAAACGCTTGCGGCGGCGGCCAAACGCTTTGCCCGCAGAATTGCTTCCGCCCGCTTTTAAATCCATAACTTTGCCGCCAACCCGCCAGACAAGGTGGGAAAACAATCTCAAACGTCAGCCTTATGTCACGCAACAAGAACGCCATGACGCGCTACCTCGCCCTCGACCGCTGCTTCAGCCGTGGCTGGCGGCGCAGGTTTTACATAGAAGACCTCGTGGAGGAGTGCTCGCGCACCCTGCTCGACAGCACCGGCTCGGCCACGGGCATAAGCCGCAGGCGAGGTGCCCGACGGCACCTCGCCCATGGATAGCAGCGAGGGATGGGGCATCCCGCCGGAGCGATGGCATGGACTGGCGGCGCGGAGCTGCTGTGGTACCGGCGGTACCTCGAGGCCAACCCCGACAAGGCCCGCAACGCCCTTGGGTGGGAGATAGAATGAAACAGGCTGCGCACCGATGTGCGCAGCCTGTTTCGCGTTATGCGCCGACACGCGGCCGCAGCCTCAGGCAGCCTTCTCCACCTTCGTGGCGCGTATGAAATACGTTATCAGCAGCACGTAGGCCACGAGCGCGCACACCTCCGACAGCGGGTTGGCCCACCAGGCCGAGTAGTCGAAGCTCACGCCGCAGAAGCGCAGCAGGGCGCTCACCACGCCCATGAGCGCGCCGCCGGCTATGAAGCCCGATGCCAGCAGGTTGCCCTTCTCGCCGCGCTCGGCGTTCACCTTGGCGTCCTTCGAGCGCGTGGTCACATACCAGTTGATGGCCCCGCCCACGAGCAGCGGGATGTTAAGCTCCATCGGTATGAACATTCCGAGGGCGAAGGCCAGGGCCGGAACGCCGCATAGCGTGAGCACGATGGCTATCAGCGCACCGATGCCGTAGAGCACCCAGGGTGCGCCCACGCCGCTCATGAGCGGGTCGATCACGGCGGCCATGGCGTTGGCCTGCGGCGCGGCGAGCTGCCCGCTGCTGAACCCGTAGGTCTCGTTGAGCAGCATCATCACGCCGCCCACGGTGGCTGCGGACACCAGCGTGCCGAGGAACTTCCACGTCTCCTGCTTCTTCGGCGTCGTGCCGAGCCAGTAGCCAATCTTCAGGTCGGTGATGAAGCAGCCCGACATCGACAGCGCCGTACACACCACGCCGCCCATCACGAGGGCGGCCACCATGCCGCCCGTGCCGCTAAGCCCCACGGCCACCATCACCACCGAGGCCAGTATGAGCGTCATGAGCGTCATGCCCGACACGGGGTTGCTGCCCACTATGGCAATGGCGTTGGCCGCAACGGTGGTGAACAGGAAGGCTATGACGGCCACGAGCACTATGCCCACGAGGGCGAAGAGCATGTTTCCGTCCATCACGCCGAAGAGGAAGAAGAGGAATATGGCCACAAGCGTCAGCAGCGAGCCTATGGCTATCACCTTAAACGATATGTCGCGCTGCGTGCGCGGCACGTCCTTCTCCACCGACTTGCCGCCCTTCATCTCCCGCGCGGCCAGCCCGACGGCGCTCTTAATTATGTCCCACGACTTTATTATGCCTATGATGCCGGCCATGGCAATGCCGCCAATGCCGATGCTCTTGCCGTATTCGGTAAAGATTTGCTCCGGGCTCATGTCGCCCACGGCGGTGGTTATCGACGGGTTCCAGGCGTTCAGCACCGTGTCGCCGAACAGCAGCGCCATGCCCGGCACGATGAGCCACCACACGGCCAGCGAGCCGAGGCAGATGATCAGCGCGTACTTAAGGCCCACGATGTAGCCCAGGCCGAGCACTGCCGCGCCGGTGTTCACCTTGAACACGAGCTTTGCCTTCTCGGCCAGCATCTCGCCCGCGCCGACGACGCGCGTGGTGAAGTTCTCGTTCCACAGGCCGAACGTGGCCACGATGAAGTCGTAAAGCCCGCCTATAAGCCCCGCGAAGAGCAGGGGCTTGGCCTGCCCGCCGCCCTTCGCGCCGCTCACGAGCACCTGCGTGGTGGCCGTGGCCTCGGGGAAGGGGTACTTCCCGTGCATATCGCTCACGAAATACTTGCGGAAGGGGATGAGGAACAGTATGCCGATGATGCCGCCCAACAGCGACGCCATGAACATCTTGAGGAACGACGCGCTCATCTCCGGGTACTTGGCTTGCAGGATGTAGATGGCCGGCAGGGTGAAGATGGAGCCTGCCACGATGGCGCCCGAGCAGGCGCCGATGCTCTGTATGATGACGTTCTCGCCCAGGGCCTTGCTGCGCTTGGCCGCCGTCGATACGCCCACGGCTATGATTGCTATCGGGATGGCGGCCTCGAACACCTGGCCCACCTTAAGGCCGAGGTAGGCGGCGGCGGCGGAGAAGAGCATGGCCATGAGCACGCCCCACGTCACCGACCAGCCGTTCACTTCGGGGTAGACCCCGCGCGGGTTCATCACCGGCTCGTAGCGTTCGCCGTCTTTCAGCTCCCTGAAAGCGTTTTCAGGCAGCTGGAGTCTTTCGTTTTCTTTATTTTCCATTGGTTTCTTTGGTTGGTTTCTTTGTTTTTTTGGCGCGGACAGGACGCTTAAGAGCCATAGGGGCGGAAGGAATCTCTATCAATCCTGCTGCACCTGCGGCTCCCGGCCCTGCCCCTGCTTGCCTTCGAGATACTCGCTGTATATCCTCGCAGCCGATATTACCTGCCTCACGCAGGGGCGGGCCTTGTAGTATTCGGCAGTGCGCTCCGACGCCTCGTAGTCGAGCGGTGCGCCCTTTTTGAGCTGGAGCAGTTCGGAGCAGATTATCGAGCCGTGCTCGCGGCGGAACTCTTCGGCCAGTTGCTGCACCACCTTATAGCAGCCCGACTTGCCCTGGCGGTCGCCGGGCGTGGCCGAGCCGCAGTCAAGCCCGGCCAGCACGGCCATGCCGCACACCGTGCCGCACGTCTGCCTCATGCGCCCTATGCCCGCGCCAAGGCCGGCGCTCACCCTAAGCGCCTCGGCCTGGGGCATCCCGTAGACGTCGGCAAAGGCCGCCACAACGGCCTGCGAGCAGTTGAAGCCCTGCATGAACAGCCCCTCGGCGCGGCGCATACGCTCCTGTTTATCTATTTCCATCTTGCTGGTTTTCTGTTGGTTTGTTTAATCAATTTGCCCTATAAGGCTTATAGGGCTTATAGGACTTATATGATTCATAGTGGCCTTAGGCACTATGGCCAGCGCTCTTCGAGCCTCTTGGCCTCCTCCTTGGTGAGCCACACCACGGCCCCGTGCTTCTGTTCGCTGAAGCCCTCGCGGCGCATCACGCCCCGGTCGAAGTGGCCCAGGTTCTTGAACTCCTTCAGGTCGGTGGTCTCGGCGAAGCCGAAGTTGTGGGGGTTGACGCGGTATATGTCGTACATCAGAATCCACTTGCGCTGCCCTATGAGCTTGTAGACGTGCGGAGCCTCGCAGCCCACGCGCTCGAAGTCGCAATAGGTGCTGTCGTACTGCCACGGCCCGGTGATGCCTTTGCTCGTGGCCTGCTTCACGCCGGCGGTGCCGTCGTGCGAGCAGTAGAACAGGTGGTAGGTGCCGTCGGCGTAGGTTATGTCGCCGTCAATGGCCTCGCAGTCCTTCTTCGGGTACTCGAAGAGCACCTTGGGCAGCGTCTCCACCTTGTTGTAGTCGTCGTTCACGTAGCAGTAGTACAGCTTGCACTTCTGCGTGCGGTGGCGCATGGTGAAGAACACCATCAGCTTCTGCTTCTCGTAGTCGTAGGCCGTGGCCGGCGCCCAGGCGCAGCCTATGTCGGCAAGGTCGGGCGAGAGCTGGTCGACGCGTATGTTGGCGCGGCTCCAGTTCACCAGGTCGCGAGACTTCATCAGCACGAGTGCGCGGTTGTTGCCCCACCCGAACTGCTTGCCGTCGCGCTGCCACTCGGTGTCGCGCAGGCCCTTCTGCTTGGCGAACACGTGCAGGTCGGTCATCGACAGGTAGAACGCGCCGTCCGGCCCGCGGAAGATGTGCGGGTCGCGTATGCCCTTCTGCTCGGCGATGGTGTCGCCGGCTATCACGGGCTTGTCGCCGTTGAGGGCCTTGAACTCATAGCCGTCGTAGCTGATGGCCATGTGCAGGCCGTGGTCGGCGTCCTTGTGGTAGACCATGAGGTAGGCTCCCATGTCCTTCTCTTCGGGCACTTGCCCGCTGCCTGCCGCCGCACCGAGGCACAGGCACAGTGCCGCAAGCGCGGCCATGGATCGTTTTCTCGTCATTCTATCGTAGGTTTTTGTTTGTAGTCACGTTGCCGCGAGGCACGGCTTATCTACGGGCAAAGGTACTGAAAAATCCCGATTCGTATGCCAAGGTGGCGCGAAAACCTTGTTTTTTTGCCTGAAAAGCCACCGCGCGGCCACCTGAAGGGGCAAAAAGCAGGCGGAAAGGGGGCAGCGGCAGCCGCGCTGCTGGTGTCGGCAGGGCAGGCGCGGGTTAGTTGCAAATATGTAACTAAAAACCGCCCCGCGCCGCCTTGGTTTTAACACAAGGCCGTTTCGCCTCCTGAAACGTGCCGTTTTGCATTGCGAGACGGGCCGTTTTAGAGGCCGAAACGGCCCATTTTGGAGGCCAAAACGGCACGTCTCGCAACTCGCTGTGCGCCAAGAGGTTGCGCAAGGGGGCGCGTTTCGGCAGGCGTTAAGTTAAAAGTGTTAACGGCGGGTGGCCTTTTCCCCGCCCCACCCTATGGCGGCGCTGCGGCGGCAGCGGCGGCTTGCGGCCTGGCCAAGGCAGCGGCAGCTTGCCCGACTATCGCCCGGCGCAGGCCCATCGCCTGCAAAGGTAGCAATAATTCCGAATATTGCCGCGTTTTGTTGCCGCTTTAAGCGGATTTGTTATAACTTTGCAAGCTGGTAACCGCCGCTGCCTGTGGCAGGCACTACGCAAGCCTGCCGCCGGGCGGCGGGCATCCGGCATATCTATTCCGTATATATTTAATGTGGACAAGCATTGGCAATGGAACAATCACACAAGATAAACAAGGTTGAGCTGCGCAACCTCCGCATGGAGGACTACGCCGAGCTGTCAAAGTCGTTCAAGCGCATATACGCCGACCACGACGTGTTCTGGACGCGCGAGCAGATAAAGAAGCTCATAGACATCTTCCCCGAAGGCCAGGTGGTCATGGCCGTAGACGACCGCATAGTGGGCTGCGCCCTGAGCATCATCGTAGACTACGACATGGTGAAGGGCGACCACACCTATGCCAAGGTGACGGGAAACGAGACTTTCAACACACACAACCCCAAGGGGAACATACTCTACGGCATCGAGGTGTTCATCCACCCCGACTACCGCGGCCTGCGCCTGGCCCGGCGCATGTACGAGTACCGCAAGGAGCTTTGCGAGAAGCTGAACCTCAAGGCCATCATGTTCGGGGGCCGCATACCAAACTACCACAAGTACGCCGACACCATGCGGCCAAAGGAGTACATCGACAAAGTGCGCTCGCGCGAGATTTACGACCCCGTGCTCACGTTCCAGCTGTCCAACGACTTCCACGTGCGCCGCGTCATACGCAACTACCTGCCCAACGACGAGGAGTCGAAGCACTGCGCCACGCTGCTGCAGTGGGACAACATCTACTACCAGCCGCCCACGGACTCATACGTGGACAAGAAGCCGATGGTGCGCGTGGGCCTGGTGCAGTGGCAGATGAGGTCGTACCACACGATAGACGACGTGTTCGAGCAGGTGGAGTTCTTCGTCGACGCCGTGAGCGACTACAAGAGCGACTTCATACTCTTCCCCGAGTACTTCAATGCGCCGCTCATGGCAAAGTACAACGACATGGGCGAGGCGCAGTCCATCCGCGCACTGGCGCAGTACACCGAGCAGATGCGCGACCGCTTCGTGGAGCTGGCCATCAGCTACAACATCAACATCATAACCGGCAGCATGCCATACGTCAAGGCCGACGGCTCGCTCTACAACGTGGGCTTCCTCTGCCGCCGCGACGGCTCCTACGATATGTACGAGAAGATCCACGTCACGCCCGACGAGGTGAAGAGCTGGGGCCTGTCGGGCGGCAACCTCGTGCAGACTTTCGACACCGACTGCGCCCGCATAGGCGTGCTCGTGTGCTACGACGTGGAGTTTCCCGAGCTGGCGCGGCTCATGGCGGCCGACGGCATGCAGATTCTCTTCGTGCCGTTCATGACCGACACGCAGAACGCATACTCCCGCGTGAGGGTCTGCGCGCAGGCCCGCGCCATCGAGAACGAGTGCTTCGTGGCCATAGCGGGCAGCGTGGGCAACCTGCCCCGCGTCCACAACATGGACATACAGTACGCCCAGTCGGCGGTGTTCACGCCATGCGACTTCGCCTTCCCCAACGACGGCAAGCGAGCCGAGGCCACGCCCAACACGGAGATGATTCTCGTGTCGGACGTTGACCTCGACCTGCTCAACGAGCTGCACACCTACGGCAGCGTGCGCAACCTGCGCGACCGCCGCACCGACCTCTACGAAGTGAAGATGAAGCGAGCCGCCATAGAGGCGCAGGACAGGCTTGAAGAGAAAGACGAGAAGAAATGAGACTGAAACTGACACTGGCCATAGCCGCCATAGCCGCTGCCACGCTCGCCCCGGCGCAACCGCCCAAGCAGGCCTTCAAGGCCGACATACGCCTCTCGGCAAGCAACTACCTGGCCTACCCGGGGCCTTCGCCACGCAAGGCACTGACGCCCGCGCCAGACAGCCTCAGGCCATTCTACATAAGCCACTATGGCCGCCACGGCTCGCGCTTCCTGATAGGGAGCGAGGAATACGACGAGCCGCTGCGCATCCTGGAGCGGGCCGACAGCCTCGGCAAGCTCACCACGCTGGGCCGCGACGTGCTGCGGCGCATCAGGTGGATGAAGGCCGAGGCCGACGGGAGGCTGGGCGAACTGACCGAGGTGGGCTTCCGCCAGCACCGCGGCATAGCCCGCAGGATGTACGAACGCTTCCCGGAAGTGTTCGCCGAGGGGTCGCACGTCGATGCCCGCAGCACGGTGGTGATACGCTGCATCCTCTCCATGGAGGAGGAGCTGCAAGAGCTGCTGCGGCTCAACCCGGCGCTAAGCGTGAGCCACGACGCAAGCCAGCACGACATGGTATACATGAACCACGCCAACGCCGCGCCGTCGCAAAGCGCGTGGACACCGGCCGCGAGAGAGGCTTGGCAGGGGCTTTACGACCGCATGGTGGACACGGTGAAGGTGGTGCGGCGGCTGTTCGGCGACATGGAGTACGCCAGGGAGCACGTGCCGATGCGCCGGCTCAACGACAGGCTCTTCCGCCTCGCCTCGGCCACGCAGAACAGCCGGGCGCGGTATAACGTGACCTTCTACGACCTGTTCGACGACAACGCCGTCTACGCCAACTGGCTATGCAAGAACGCCGCGTGGTACATCGCCTACGGCAACTGCCCCATGGGCGGCGGGCGGCAGCCCCTCACGCAGGCCACGCTGCTCAGGCGCATGGTGGAAGAGGCCGACAGCTGCATACGGCTGCCCCACCCCTCGGCGTCGCTGCGCTTCGGCCACGAGACGGTGCTGCTGCCGCTGGTGTGCCTGATGGGGCTTGACGGCTACGGGCTGGCCACCGACGACATAGCAAAACTCGACCGCAAGGGATGGGTGGACTACCGCGTGTTCCCCATGGGGGGCAACGTGCAGATGGTGTTCTACCGCAAAAGCCCGGCGGACACCGACCCGCTCGTGAAGCTGCTGCTCAACGAAAACGAGGCCACGCTGCCCATAAAGGCCGCCAAAGGCACGTATTACAGATGGAGCGACGTGCGCCGCTACCTGCTCGGCAGGATTGGGGGCGGAGCCGCGACGGCAGACAACAAAACCAAACAAGCCAAGGAGAACAAATGACAAACCACAAGCACTACGACTACCTAATCGTGGGCGCGGGCCTGTTCGGCTCAACGTTCGCCTACAAGGCGCGGCAGGCAGGCCGCCGCTGCCTCGTGATAGACAAGCGCGGCCACGCGGGCGGCAACCTCTACTGCGAGCGCGTGGAAGGCATCAACGTGCACAAGTACGGCGCACACATATTCCACACGTCAAACAGGGAGGTGTGGCGGTTCGTCAACTCCATAGTGGAGTTCAACCGATACACCAACTCACCGGTGGCCAACTACAAGGGCAGGCTCTACAACCTGCCGTTCAACATGAACACGTTCTACCAGATGTGGGGCGCGGCCACGCCACAAGAGGCCCTGGCCGCCATCGAAGGCCAACGCCGCGAGGCCGTGGAAGCCATGCAGAAGGCTGGCATAGACGAGCCGCGCAACATGGAGGAGCAGGCCCTGTGCCTCGTGGGCCGCGACATCTACGAACGGCTCATAAAGGGCTACACCGAGAAGCAGTGGGGCCGCAAGTGCTCGGAGCTGCCGGCGTTCATAATAAAGAGGCTGCCCGTGAGGCTAACCTTCGACAACAACTACTTCAACGACGCATACCAGGGCATACCCATCGGCGGCTACAACAGGCTGACAGACGGGCTGCTCTGCGGCACGGAGGTGATCACCGGCGCCGACTTCTTCGCCGACCGGGAGCACTGGGAGGGCATGGCCGACAGGATTGTGTTCACCGGGAAGATAGACGAGTACTTCGGCTACCGCTTCGGCAAGCTCGAATACCGCACGGTGGGCTTCGAGCAGGAGGTGATAGACACGCCCAACTACCAGGGCAACGCCGTGGTGAACTACACCGACGCCGGCGTGCCTTTCACCAGAGTGATAGAGCACAAGCACTTCGAGATGTTCGGCGACGAGGTCTACCAATGCCCAAAGACAGTCATCTCGCGCGAATATTCCACCGAGTGGCGCGACGGCATGGAGCCATACTACCCCATCAACGACAGCCGCAACAACGGCATCTACCTGCAATACAAAGCACTGGCCGACGCACAGCGGCACACCATCTTCGGCGGAAGGCTGGCCGAATACAAGTACTACGACATGGCGCCCATCGTAGAGCGAGTGCTCGCAACGGAGGTGTGACGGAAAAAACCGCCAACCACAGCAATGCGACAACACAAAAAACTGCCCGCATCCACGATTGTCACGGCATTATTCTTGCCGTAACAAAATTGGATGCGGGCAGTATTTCAAAAACCCAAAACCGGGCTATAATCACGATTTATAGATATCCAGAAGCTGCCCTACGTGCTCTTCCATCGTGGTAAGCCTCACGGCGAAGTTCCAATAATCTTCCAAATAAGACCTGTCTTTCGATATAGCCGCTATCTTTCCCTTAAGGTCTTCCAGCCCGTCGAACTTGAACATAGGGTGAGCGTTCAACTCATGCGCACCGCCATTTCCGCTCGCCAGCACAGGTATTCCGTTTGCAATCATCTCCAACGCCACCTGCGGCAGGTTGTCCTCCCATAGCGGAGGTACCACGCCTAAGCTCACACCATCCATTATTTTGGGAAAATCAGCATGGGTGTAACCGTTATGAAACGTCACGCCCTTGAACTTTCGCTTCAAGGCAAGCACCCTGCGATATGCCGACTTGTCTGAAATGCGGGAGGCGAACTTAAGGCGTATGTTTGCGGCCACACTTTCATCTAACGTCTCCAAGGCACTCAAATAACTGTAAAACCCCTTTGCCTTAAGCATATACCCCATGTAAAGCAGCGTGAAATCGCCGCCATTGCTACGGCAATGGCCAAGCTGCGAGTCGGCAAACTTTGTCCCAATGTACGAAAGGCGAATCTTTTCCTTATTTATCCCATACATCTGCGCTATCTCGCCGACACGCCTCGACACTACCAACTCCGCGTCGGCATATTCGTTTATGCAATCCACGTTGGTTTTCCTAAATTCGGAATAGGTAGCCTCGGAGTGCGACTCACGGTTGTAGAACCAATATGACCTCTTGGCAAACGACCGCGTCCACTTAAGCACCACCCGCTTCAAATTATGCGTTTTCTTGGAAGATGGCGACGAAGGGCGAAAATATTTATTGAGAAACATCGGCTGCCGCTGGTTAACCTTTACGCAGTCCTTGCACAACGGATGGTCTTTGTCAGTCACGCAATTGGTACCGCTCAGCGTCCAAAACTGCACTTTGGGACATAATATGCCATAGTCGTGCATACTGTGGATGAATTTCGTTTGGCTGAAACATTCCTTAAGCTCCAACACTTTCGCCGATATTCCCTCAAAGGAATTAAAGTGTATGATGTCGTATGGCCCTGTTTCGTCCAAGAATTGCTTGAAAACATTGACAATGCCACCGCCGGAAGAGCATTTTGCGAAAACACTTTCAGGAAAGCCTTGCGGAGCTATTATTGGGGAGTTCACAATGGAAAAAACGCTTGCTCCATACATATCCTTCTCTTTTCTGATGTAAGGTCTGTCGCCTCCATCGTAATAATATCCCGAAGACATGAACGTGACATCAAGCCCTAAATCGCTCCTTTGGAGATAATCCAAAAGGTTTCTCATATATACAGCTACGCCACCACCCTCTTTTTTCTTTTCCAACGGTGTCCAATTGTAATACAATATTTTCATCGCTAAGGCAAAATGTTTTTATTGTGCATCTCTTGCTAAGAGACGGTATTTTGCTTGCAAAATTAAGGAAAAAAACCAATATCAAAGGATTTTATATTGAATTATTTTCAAATCTTCTTCACTTTGTTTAGCAAAACAGTACAGATGTTTTCAAACTTCAAGCCAAAATGTTGTATATATGACTGGTTTCTAATTAGTTATGGCGTTATACCGTCTCTTAGCAAGAGACGTACCACCCCTAACCAAAACTCAAAGCAATGGCAAACCAAAAGCAAGTGTCCATCGTAATGCCAGCATACAACATGGAGGCGTACATGGAAAAGGGCTTGGACTCGCTCGTGAACGCGCGAAATATATGCAAAGCGGAAATCATAATCGTAAACGACGGCAGCAAGGACGGTACCCTCAAGATAGCCAGAGGCTACGAGGAAAGGCTGCCTGACGTGGTGAAAGTGATAGACAAGCCAAACGGACACTACGGCTCGTGCATAAACGCCGCGCTGGAAATTGCCGCCGGCAGGTACTTCAGGATACTCGACGCCGACGACTGGATGGACACCGCCGCACTCGAGGCCTTCATAGACAAGCTCGAAAGCTGCGACGCCGACCTCGTGGTGACGCGCAGGGTGGAAGTGGAGACAACCTTCGACGGCAAGCAAATACTAACCGCAAGCCACATCGAAGGCATAGAGTACGACCGCGTTTACGATGCCAGGGAGTTCGTGATAAGGGAACACTCGTCGGGCTGCGAGTTCAACATGCACAGCATGACCTACAAGACCGGCATACTGCGCAAGGCAAACCTGCGCCTGCCCGAAGGCATCTGCTACACCGACCTGCTATATTGCCTCGTGCCGCTGGACCACACCAACACGCTCGTAATGTTCAACCTGAAGCTCTACCACTACCGCCTGGCAAGGCCGGGAAGCAGCACCGACAGGCGGTCGGTAAGGCGAAACCTCACGCACATAGCAACCGTGCTCGCAAAAATGCTTGAGTACATGGATAAGAACAAAACAAGCAATGAAGCGATAAATGCCAACAGAAAACGCTTCGTAAGTGAAGCCACAGACATTTTCATTGAAAGTCTGTTTGGCAAAAGGTTTATAAGCCGCAAAGATTATGCATTGGTATCAAAAATAATTGGAGGTCTCAAAAAGCATAATATAAGTAACCGGCTGTTCAAAAAATATTATTATAGGTACTGGATAAAAAAGAACACTTGGACAGCATACTATGTTTCGCTGCTCACTTGGAAACTTACACACCCACTAAAACGCTGAAATGCAAACATATTTAACTCCCCGTACTGCGGCAGTACGGGGAGTTTTTCGTATATTTGCGCACAGGAAGACAAAAACAAAGCAACGATGGAGAGATACATAGCAGACGAGAAACGATACGAAAACGGCATGGAGTACAACCGCTGCGGGCGCAGCGGGGTGCTGCTGCCGAAGGTGAGCCTCGGCTTCTGGCACAACTTCGGAGGCATAGACTACTACGGGCGCAGCCGCGCAATTGCCCGATACGCCTTCGACCACGGCATAACACACTTCGACCTGGCCAACAACTACGGCCCGCCCTACGGCTCGGCCGAACTCACCATGGGCCAGCTGATGGACGACGACTTCCGGCCCTACCGCGACGAACTCTTCATCAGCACCAAGGCGGGCTACGATATGTGGCCCGGCCCATACGGGAACTGGGGATCAAGGAAGTACCTCATGGCAAGCCTTGACCAAAGCCTCAAACGCATGAAGATAGACTACGTGGACTTGTTCTACAGCCACCGCTACGACCCCGACACGCCGCTTGAAGAGACGCTGCAGGCCCTCGTCGACATAGTGCGCTCCGGCAAGGCCCTCTACATAGGCATCTCGCGCTGGCCGCTCGAAGCACTGAAGTTTGCCGAGGGCTACCTGCGCGAGCGCGACACGCCGCTGCTCATCTACCAGGGGAGGCTCAACCTGCTCGACCGCGCACCGCAAGAGCAGGGCATCACCGACTATTGCGAGGCGAAGGGCATAGGGTTCATTTCGTTCTCGCCGCTCGCGCAGGGCCTGCTCACCGACCGCTACCTCAACGGGATACCGGCAGACAGCCGCATGACGCGCGAGCACTTCCTAAAAAGCGACGTGCTGACGCCCGAACTGCTGCAACGGCTCGGCAGGCTCAACTCGATAGCACAAAGCCGCGGCGAGACACTGGCAGAGATGGCACTGGCATGGGTGCTGCACCAGAAGGCAGTAACGTCGGTGCTCATCGGAGCCAGCAGCACCGAGCAGCTGGACAAAAACCTAAAGTGCGTAGGCGCCGAACCCTTTGCCGACGGGGAGGTGTGAAATTGCAAAGCGAAATAAAGACAGACAGCCTCGCCATAGGCTACCGGACGAGGAGGGGAACAAAGACCGTGGCCGGAGGCATCGGCGCAACCGTGGACGGGGGCAGGCTGACGTGCCTCATAGGGCCTAACGGGGCGGGCAAGTCCACGCTGCTGCGCACGCTCTCGGCATCGCAGCCAAGGCTGGGGGGCAGCATCAGCATCTGCGGGCGCGACATCGACTCGATAGGAGCCAAGGAAATGGCGCGGACGGTGGCCATAGTGCTCACCGAAAAACCCGACGCAGCCAACATGACCGTAGGCGAGCTTGTGTGCCTCGGACGGTCGCCATACACAGGCTTCTGGGGCAGCTTTTCGGCTGGCGACCGCCGGGCTGCCGCCGAAGCCATGGCCACCGTGGGCATAGACGGCCTGGCACGGCGACGCGTCGCCACGCTTAGCGACGGCGAGAGGCAGAAAGCCATGATAGCCAAGGCACTGGCGCAAGACACTCCCGTGGTGATGCTCGACGAGCCTACGGCCTACCTCGACTATCCAAGCAAGGCCGACATGATGCGGCTGCTACACCGGATAGCCCACGAAACGGGCAAGGTGGTGTTCCTCTCCACCCACGACCTCGACCTCGCACTGCAGACAGCCGACACGCTGTGGCTGATGGGCAAGGGAGGGCGGCTCTCGATAGGGTCGCCCGAAGACCTTGCTCTCGACGGCAGCCTTGCGGCGTTTTTCAACCACGACGGGCTTGAGTTCGACCCAGCCTCCGGCCTGTTCAACATCAGCCTGCCCCCCACCCGTTCCGTAGGCGTGGCCGGGGAGCGAGGCACCCGGCTCGCCATGCTTGCCAAAGCCCTGCGCCGCAACGGCATAGCCGCCGCCCCACCCCGCCCCGGCACCGACTGCATAGAAGTGACGCCCACCGAATTTCTGGTGACAAAAGGCGGCAAGACCACCGCCGCTGCCACCATAGCAGAAGCCGTGGAGAGATTAATTGGCAGTAAATAAACTATTAACAACAGGCTGTAATAAAATACGAAAGCGAAGAACAGCAACCGTTGATACTAACAACAATCACCTCACTTTCGTTTCAAGTCAAAATACAACAAGCGGGTTTTCAAAGGCTCGTCTTGCGGAATGTCATAATACTGCTTTCCCGCCCATTGTCAGTTGAATCGAAATGAACGGGATTTTTCCAACACTTTCTGCAACCGTTTCTTGGCTGAATCTGACAAACGAGGTGTTGCTTTCACGGCGTTCTCGTCAGCACTACGCACAAAATCTTCTGCCGTGGCACCTTCCAAAACCGGGATGTTCTTAACCGTTATGGCCATAATCGTTATTTTTATGCAAATGTACTACTTTATTATCACACAGCAAAATATTTTAAGGAAGAGGAGAAGAAGAAGGGAGTGCAGACAAATGTTTTGAAAGGAAAAAGAAGAAAGGCAACAGCACCCGGCGGTGGTAAGAAGTCAGGCGTAGCATTTCTTCATCCTTAGTTCTTCATCCTTAATTTGCTTGTTGATAACTCTGTGCAAAACGCTGTTGATAACCACTGTAAAAGCCAAAACAGTTATCAACACTGTGCAGGGGCAGGGCGGGGCAGCTTGATATCAACAGGCTTATAACGGAGATTTAAGCAAGTTTTCAACCTTTTTCTGAACGAAAAAGATATAAACTTATTAATTTTGCACCGAAATGCCGGATTGTTGATAAACTGCAAATAGCGCTAAATATCAGCGAGTAACGATCAACACCTGTCGTTTAAAACAAACAGCCACGGGTTGACAACGTAACAGGCAAGGAAAAGGCCAAAAAGTTTTCAACATATCAACGGCACATCATACACTACATTTCATTTCTTAAAATTAAAAACAAAAAAGAAGATAATAATATAAAGTTATGCTGAAGACGGAATGGATCGAAAAGGGGTTTGTGGACGAGCCGGTGCCTGCCGGCGCAAACCTTAAGGAAGAGATAAGGCGGATGTGCCGCGAGAAGAACGCGATAGTGCTGGCGCACTACTACACGCGCGGGGAGATACAAGAGGTGGCCGACTTTGTGGGCGACTCGCTGGCCTTGGCGCGCAAGGCAGCCGAGACCGACGCGGAAATCATGGTGATGTGCGGCGTACACTTCATGGCCGAGACGTGCAAGGTACTGAGCCCGGACAAGACGGTGCTCGCCCCCGACCTGGGCGCGGGCTGCTCGCTGGCCGACTCATGCCCTGCCGAAGAGCTAAGGAAGTTTAAGGACGCGCATCCGGGCTACACCGTGGTGAGCTACGTGAACACCACGGCTGCCGTGAAGGCGCTGACGGACGTGGTGGTGACGAGCGGCAACGCCAAGAAGGTGGTGGACGCGCTTCCCGCCGACGAGAAGATAATCTTCGGCCCCGACCACAACCTCGGCGACTACATAAACAGCGTGACTGGCCGCCGGATGCTGCTGTGGAACGGTGGGTGCCACGTGCATGAGCGTTTCTCGCCCGACGCCATAGCCGCCCTTAAGGCCGCCCATCCCGGGGCGGAGGTGCTGGCCCACTTGGAGTGCAAGCCAGAGGTGCTGGCCTTGGCCGATGTGGTAGGCTCAACGGCTGTGATGCTAAAGCACGTGGGCGAGAGCGACTGCACGGAGTTCATCGTTGCCACCGAGTCCGGCATACTCCACGAGATGCGCCGCGCCTGCCCCGGCAAGACGTTCATACCCGTGCCTCCCGCAACGGGCGGGGCAGCTACAGGCAGCAGGTGCAACGAGTGCGAGTATATGAAGATGAACACGCTCGAAAAGCTCTACAACACTCTGAAGCACGGCTGGCCGGAGGTGACGGTAGACGAAGCCATTGCCGCCGAGGCCATCAAGCCCATCAAGCGTATGCTTGAGCTTAGCTGAAGGGTGGATATGGCGCTAAGGCCAATGTGGCTAATCAGCGTAAATAAAATGAACGTCCGCATTTTGCATAGACGAATGAAACAATGAATCGATGAAGCATACGTTCCTGACTCCTTAGCGGAACGCAGTGGAGCGATGGCTTCTTATGACCACTTTAACTCCTTTGAATAGGAACTTTAGCGGATATTCATTTAAATAATGTTAGCCGGAGCATCAACCGTCGGGATTATTTTGTATATTTGCGGTATAAGTCCGGCGAAAGGCGGCGTTCGCCCCTGCGCGAAAGCAGGGGCATGACGCGAAGGAAAGAGGCATGGTGTGCCATTGTAACCGGATTTTAAAGGCCGGAGCCAAGGGTGTTATGGTTATTTTGCGTAACTTTGCATTCCCCAAAAGGCATGGCGGCGTGGCAGTGACACTGGCGGTCGTGCCTGAAAGCCAAAGGCCGAGGCGCAAAAAGTCAACAGGCAATTATCAACCAATTAAAATATAAGAGTTATGAACAAAACTTTACGCTTTTCATTATTGAGCCTGCTCATGCTGCTCTGCATGGGCGTTGGCGCACAGACGACGGTGAAGTTCGACTTTACCGGCGACGAGGCATACGGCATGAAGCTGCTCAGCGGCAGCACATCGGAGTATAATGCCGACCCGTACACTTGCGAAGAGGGCGACGTTACGCTCACCCTCAATGGCAGGACACGCTGGTGGAAGGCCAGCAAAGGCAACGAACTGCGCTTCTACAAAGAGTCTGCCATGTTGTTTTCTGTTCCCGCAGGGATGGTGATAACCAATGTGACGCTCGATGCCAAGACTCCCGGTAACTTTACGTCTGCCGTGGGTACATACGCCGATGGCGTGTGGACTGGTGCTGCCGCCGAGGTGACCATCAGCACTACTATTACGGAAAGCAACACCCCGGTGAGCACAATTAGTGTCACTTACCAAGACTCCGACGAGCCGGTGAAGTCCGACCCGCAGCTGGCTTTCAGCGAGAGCACTGTTAGCGCAAGCCTTGGAGCGGAGTTCACGGCTCCCACGCTGACCAAGGCCACCACCGCCGCTCCCGCTTATTCGTCGAGCAACGAAGACGTGGCCACGGTTGACGCCACTACGGGCGCAGTCACCCTCGTTACCGCAGGCACCACGGTAATCACCGCCACGGTGGAGGAGACCGAAGAGTATGCCGCAGGTTCTGCATCTTATACGCTTACTGTCACCGCACCCGTGCTTGATGAAGTGAGCGTTCCTTACAGCGAGTCGTTTTCCGATGGCATCGGCTCGTTCACCATCGACGACGTTTCGCTTGGCGACGGCATCACATACGTGTGGAAGCACGACGACAGCTACCACCACATGAAGGCTTCGGCTTACGCAGGGCGCAACGTGTCCGCCGAGAGCTGGCTCGTGTCGCCGTGGATAAACATCCCGTCGGCAGACACGACCTTCGTTTCGTTCGACCACTGCATCAACAAGTATTTCGGCGACGTGACCACCGAGGCAACCGTCATGGTGATGGAAGAAGGCGGAGAGTGGACACAGTGCGAAATAGCATATCCAGAGCTTGGCACGGGCAACTGGTCTGACTTCCTCACCACAGTTGTTCCCCTCACTGGCTATTCAGGCAAGAAGGTGAAGGTGGGCTTTAAGTATGTGAGCACCGATGAGCACGCCGGAACGTGGGAGGTAAGGAACTTCGCAGTGAGCGTGACCAACCCGACTGGCATAGCTGGCGTGGAGGCCGACGCCGAAGAGGGCGAGTTGGTAATCTACAACCTCGCCGGGCAGCGCCTCGCGCAGCCGCAGAAGGGCCTTAACATCATCAACGGCAAGAAGGTGATTGTGAAGTGATGCGGCGCGGCCTTAGGCCGACTGTAAAATAATAAAGGTGCGTGGCCACACAGGCTGCGCACTTTTTTGTTGTGTCGCTATGTAAATAAAAACGTTGGTTTTGTTTTGTTTTTCGGGCGTTTTGGCGTAACTTTGCATAGTCCGCCGATTTGCCGCATGAATCGGTGAGGGTAATCACTCAATAAAAATATAATTTACTTTAAAGGCAAATGGCTAAGAAAGACAACGAGCTTACACCGATGATGAAGCAGTTCTTCGACCTGAAGGCGAAGCATCCTGACGCGGTGTTGCTCTTCCGTTGCGGCGACTTCTACGAGACTTACTGCGAGGATGCCGTCACGGCGTCGCGCATTCTCGGCATAACGCTCACCAGGCGCGGCAATGGGGCGGGGGGGAAGACTACGACGGAGATGGCCGGCTTTCCGCACCATGCGCTCGACACATACCTGCCAAAGCTCGTCAGGGCAGGCAAGCGCGTGGCCATCTGCGACCAGCTCGAAGACCCTAAGCTCACCAAGAAGCTCGTCAAGCGCGGCATCACGGAGCTTGTGACGCCTGGCGTGGCCATGTCCGACAACGTGCTGAACTACAAGGAAAACAACTTCCTGGCCGCCGTACACTTCGGCAAGGCGGCCTGCGGCGTGGCTTTCCTCGACATATCCACAGGGGAGTTCCTCACGGGCGAAGGCACTTTCGACTATGTGGACAAGCTGTTGGGCAACTTTTCGCCAAAGGAAGTGCTTTTCGACCGCAGCCGCAAGGACGACTTCGAGCGCCACTTCGGCAACAAGTTCTTCATGTTCCAGCTAGACGACTGGGTGTTCACCGAGCAGACGGCGCGCCAGAAGCTCCTTAAGCACTTCGGCGTCAGGAACCTGAAGGGCTTCGGGGTTGACCACCTGCACAGCGGGGTGGTGGCCGCCGGGGCCGTGCTCCAATACTTGGAGATGACGCAGCACACCCACATAGGCCATATCACGTCGCTTGCCCGCATAGAGGAGGAACGCTACGTGCGCCTCGACAAGTTTACCATACGCAGCCTGGAGCTGCTCCAGCCGATGCAGGAAGACGGGTCGTCGCTGCTCGACGTGGTTGACAAGACCGTCTCGCCGATGGGCGGCAGGATGCTGCGGCGGTGGCTTGTGTTCCCGCTGCGCAGCGAGAAGGCGGTTGGCGAGCGTCTTGACGTGGTTGAATATTTCTTCCGCAAGCCCGACTTTAGGCAGTGTGTAGACGAACAGCTGCGCCGCATGGGCGACCTGGAGCGCATTGTCTCGAAGGTGGCCGTGGGCCGCGTGTCGCCGCGCGAAGTCGTGCAGCTTAAGGTTGCGCTGCAAGCCATGCAGCCGGTGAAGACGGCCTGCCTCTACGCCGACAACGAAGCCCTGAAGAGGGTGGGGGAGCAGCTCAACCTCTGCGAGTCGCTGCGCGACCGTATTGAGCGCGAGTTGCAGGACGACCCGCCACAGCTCGCCTCCAAGGGAGGCGTGATAAAGTGCGGTGTGAACGCCGAGCTTGACGAGCTGCGCGACATTTCGTACAGCGGAAAGGACTACCTCTTGAAAATCCAGGAGCGCGAGATGGAACAGACGGGCATCGCAAGCCTGAAGATCGGCTACAACAACGTGTTCGGCTATTACCTTGAAGTGCGCAACACCTACAAGGACAAGGTGCCGGCCGACTGGGTGAGAAAGCAGACTTTGGCCAACGCCGAGCGATACATCACGCAGGAGCTGAAGGAGTATGAGGAGAAGATACTTGGCGCAGAGGACAAGATTCTGGCACTCGAAGCGAAGCTCTTCGGCGAGCTTGTCATGTCGATGCAGGAGTTCATACCGCAGATTCAGATTAACGCCAACCTTATCGCACGCATAGACTGCCTGCTCTCGTTTGCCAAGGCAGCCGAGGAAAACAACTACATACGCCCGCAAGTGGACTCCACCGACGTGCTCGACATTCGCCAAGGCCGCCACCCTGTGATAGAAAAGCAACTGCCCTTGGGCGAGAGCTATGTGCCAAACGACGTCTACCTCGACGGCGAACGTCAGCAGATAATGATCATCACCGGGCCGAACATGGCCGGAAAGTCGGCCCTGTTGCGCCAGACTGCCCTCATAGTGCTCATGGCACAGGTGGGAAGCTTCGTGCCTGCAGAAGGCGCAAGGGTGGGCATGGTGGACAAGATATTCACCCGCGTCGGGGCGAGTGACAATATATCGCTCGGCGAATCCACGTTCATGGTCGAGATGACCGAGGCTGCCAACATCCTCAACAATGTCTCGCCGCGCTCGCTCGTGCTCTTCGACGAGCTGGGCCGTGGCACGAGCACCTACGACGGAATATCCATCGCCTGGGCCATCGTGGAGTACCTCCACGAGCAGCCAAAGGCCCGCGCCCGCACGCTCTTCGCCACCCACTACCACGAACTGAACGAGATGGAGAAGAACTTCCAGCGCATCAAGAACTTCAACGTGAGCGTAAAGGAGCAGGACGGCAAGGTGATTTTCATGCGCAAGCTGCAGCCAGGCGGCTCCGAGCACTCCTTCGGCATCCACGTGGCCGAGATAGCGGGAATGCCGCGCAGCATAGTCAAGCGCGCGAACGTCATCCTCCACCAGCTCGAGGCCGACAACGCATCGGTTGGCTCCGCAGGCAAGCCTACTGCACAGATAGCAGGCAGCCGCGAAGGAATGCAGCTAAGCTTCTTCCAGCTCGACGACCCCGTGCTCTGCCAGGTGCGCGACGAGATCCTCGGCCTCGACATCAACAACCTCACCCCCGTCGAGGCACTCAACAAGCTCAACGAGATAAAGAAGATAGTGGGGGGAAAGTGATGGGCATTGACTCATGGGCTTAAAAATACACTCCTTGACATGGCAAAAGCAAAGCCTTTCATCAAATGGGCCGGCGGGAAAAGCCAACTGATAGAGCAATTGGAAGCATTGCTCCCATCAGGTTTTGACAAATGGAGCAATGTCACCTACATAGAACCATTTGTAGGTGGTGGGGCCATGCTGTTCCATATGCTCCAAAGGCATTGGAACATCAAGAAAGCTGTCATCAATGACATAAACCCAGACCTGACGACTTGCTACAAGACCGTGCGTGACCAACCAACCGAACTTATTCACTCTCTTCTTGCCATCCAAGAGGACTACTATGCTGTGGCCGGTGAGGAAGCAAAAAAAGAATATTACCTGCGCATTCGTGAACGCTTCAATGAGAAACCAACAGACCCCATTGAGAACACAACGCTGTTCTTCTTCCTCAACCGCACGTGCTTCAACGGGCTTTACCGCGTGAACAAGGCCGGAAAGTTCAACGTGCCATTTGGGCGATACCAGCGGCCACTAATCTGCGATGCAGAAACTATATATGCCGACAGCAAGCTCCTGCAAAACGTGGAAATACTGACCGGCGACTTCGAGCAAACCATTGGCCATGTCAGCGATGGTGCCTTCTTCTACTTTGACCCGCCATACCGTCCATTGAGCAATACGTCAAGCTTCAATGATTATGCCAAGGAGGCTTTCAATGATGACTCACAGATTCGCCTCAAGCTTTTCTGCGACAGGCTCCAAGGGCTAAACGTGCCATTCATGCTAAGCAACTCCGATTGCTTGGGAAAGGATGGAACAGACCGCTTCTTCGACGAATTGTTCAAAGATTTTGACATTCAAAGGGTGTGGGCTTGCAGGAGCGTGAACGCCAATGGGGCAAAGCGCGGTAAGCTGACTGAGATATTAGTGCGCAACTATTCATCTGGCAGTTATGCACTTGGCAATCGTAAACCTGACCAACAACTTAAAATTGCATTATGATACCTGCACATACAAAGGAAGAATTTGAGATATTCATGTCGCAGCTGAAAGAAACAAATGCGACATTGTCTTTCTATTCAGATTTCAAGAAAATATCAAACAATGTCCATGACATAGAGATAAGCCTGAACATGCTCAACTTCCTATTAGGCAAGGAGAACTTAAGGGAGGCGGTAGAAGCATTGTGGAAAAGGGACCGCAAGGTGTTCGACGTGATGGACATCCTCATAGCGACAAGGAAAAAAGACAATAAGAAATTCTTCGATGACAGTGGTAATTACCGCCTTGTGCATTCGTTGTTTGATAGCGTGGATGGCATAATGGAGTTCCTTGAAGGAACTGGGCTTGCCGGAGTTTTCCGTAACACTGAAGTAAAGGACTTGGTTGACTATGTATTTGGCGTTGAGACAGGGCTTGACACAAACGCACGAAAAAACAGGAGCGGGAACATAACGGAAACATTGGTTGCCGGAATGTTTTCCAAGGCCGGCATAGAGTTTCAGTCTCAAGTCTCATCAAGGAATTTCAAGGCTGTTTCCGATGTCTTGGGAAAAGACCAAAAGGTGTTTGACTTTGTGATATACACTTCTAAGAAAGCATACCTCATTGAGGTTAACTTTTACAGCAGTGGCGGCTCCAAACTCAATGAAGTGGCTCGCTCGTACACTGATGTTGGCCCAAAGGTAAACAGCATTGATGGCTTTGAGTTTGTTTGGATTACAGACGGAATAGGCTGGAACGGGGCGAGGAACAAGCTGGAAGAGGCGTTTTACGCCATTCCGAATGTGTTCAACCTCACCAGCGTCAGAAACTTCATTGCAAAGATTAAGACTGAAATACAGTAAATAAACGATGTTGTCATCTTACTACAAATCACCAAACCGCGATTTTACGTTACTTAAAGGAGATTGCATGGAATTGCTGACAATGTTTGACTTTAAGTTCGACATGATATTTGCAGACCCTCCGTATTTCCTCAGCAACGACGGGATAAGTGTGCAAAGTGGCAAGATTGTCAGCGTGAACAAAGGGGATTGGGACAAAGGCGGAACATTGGAGTCGATAAACCAATTTAACTCACAGTGGATTAAATCATGCAGGGATAAACTCAAAGATAACGGAACGATATGGGTTAGCGGCACATACCACAACATATTTTCCGTTGCCACTGCCTTGCAGCAGCTTGGCTTCAGGATTCTCAACGTAATAACATGGGCAAAGACAAATCCGCCGCCAAACATCTCGTGCCGCTTCTTCACGTACAGCACAGAGTTCGTTATTTGGGCAAGGAAGCGCAAAACAAAGCCCCATTATTACAACTATGAACTCATGAAAGC
>CALUMB010000012.1 GCA_944321645.1 uncultured Prevotella sp. | reverse complement strand
GCGTTCTGAATGTCGCTAAATCGTTACCTAAAATCTCACACTCTTCAATTCCATTCTGTGTATCAATCAGATACAGTTTTTTTAATTATCCTCTGCAAAGATAATGCAAGCGAGCGCAATGGGAGCTTGCTCGCAAATTGCCGAGCGCAGCTTATCTTATGCAAAGATAATGCAAGCGAGCGCAATGGGAGCTTGCTCGCAAATTGCCGAGCGCAGCTTATCTTATGCAAAGTTACTGAAAACGTTTCGCTTGGCGTGCATACGCATTCCTTGCCTGTGTACACATATTACTGTTTTTTGCCCGAGCGCCCGGCTGTGGCTCCGATGGCTACTTGCGCGGTGCAATCTCGTCCACTATGTCGAAGCGCGTGGCCTCCTTGTCGAGGTTCTTGTAGGCGTTTTTCAGGTCGCTGCGGCTTATGGTTACGTCGCAGTCCACCTCGCGCGGGTTGTCCTCTGTGGTGTGGAAGAAGAGCCAGTCGTATGTCTGCTTGAGGTAGAGGATGCGCGCCAGGTCGCCGTGGTCGGCCCCTCGCAGCCAGTCGTAGCGCAGCAGGTGGTCGTTGCCGGAGTCCTTGATGGCCTTTACCACCGCCTTCGACTGGCTTATCGGCACGGCCCTGTCTGCCGTTCCGTGCAGTATCCAGAGCGGGATATGGCCTAGCCCGGCGAAGTCTTTCAGCGTGCTGCCGCCGCACAGGGCCATGGCCGCCGCCACGCGGTCGGGGTAGGTGCCGGCGAAGTCGAGCGTGCCGTAGCCGCCGAGGCTCATGCCGATGACGTAGACGCGCGTCGTGTCGATGTCGTGGTGGGCTTCCACCCAGTCGAGCACGCGGGCAATCTTCTCCGGCGCCCACGGCCCGCCGGGGTTTTGCGGCGCCACCACCATGCACGGGTAGTAGCGCCCGGCCTCTATTGCGTCGAGCAGGCCGTAGCGGCGCACGCGCTGCAGGTTGCGCCCGCAGAGGCTTGCGCCGTGGAGGAAGATGATGACCGGCACGCGGTGGCCCTCGGCCACGTACTCCTTGGGGGCGTAGAGCCAGAAGTTGTAGCCTCCGTCCACGACGCCGCGCATGGCGGCCAGCTGCCCGTGCTGGGCGAACGACAGTGCGGCGAGCATGGCCGCCAAGAGTAGTGTGAGTGTACGTTTCATTGTTCCGGTGTGTCCTTTGTTGCTTGTCTTGTGGTGTTTTCAGTATGGCAGGTCGCCGTCGGCGGGGTCGTCGATGCCGAACACGCGCTTCACGAGCCATATCTCGCCGTAAGGCACGCCCTCGCCGAGCGCCTCTTTTATCTCCGAAGGGCGCACGCGGTCGGGGTGCTGCCGCGCGTGGTTGCGTATTAGGTCGATGTGTTCCTGCGGCACGAGCTGGTCGATGGGCAGCTTGTCCTCCTCGACATACTGCGCGAGGTGGCTGAACACGGTGCTCTCGGCGAGGTGGCGCTCGGCGGCTATCTGCCCAACGGTCATGCCGCGGGTGAACATCTCGTGGCTCACCTGCCTCGTTGGCACCCTCGGCTCCTTGGGCTTCTGCTCCGCCTTGGGCTTCCGCCCGGCCTTTGGCGCGGGGCGTTCGTCGGCGTCCTGGCCGAGCAGCGCGGCGGCCTTGCGGCGCAGGTAGTCGCCGGTGGTGAACTTCACGTCGGCCCGCGCCTCGTAGGCCAGCATCTCCGACTTGAGCGCAAGCTCCTCGCCGAGCTGTGCGCGGCGGTCGTCGAACTGCTGCCTGACGGCCTTGTTGCCCGTCTCCACTCGCGTCTTTGCAAACAGCGCGGCCATGGGCTTGAGCACGTCGGCGAAGTATGCCGCCGCCTTGTGTATGCGCTCCTGCAGCAGCGGGCTGTCGGTGGTGTTGCCTGCGGCCACGAGCGAGCGGTATTGCGCCCCGAACTTGTCGGCCACGGCGGCTGCCTGGTCGAGCGTGCGCATGGCCTCGGTGTATTCCGTGAGCAGCGTGTGGCATTTGTTGAAGAAGTGTTCGGTGAGCGTGCGCACCATCATGTCGGCGGCCTGGCGCAGCATCTGGAGGCCGAACAGCTCGTCGAGCGTCTGCACGACGTACTCGCGCTGCAGGGTGCCCAGCGTGAGCGGGGTGGGGCGGTTGGCCCCGGCACCGCATATAAACGAGTCCACCGCCGCGTCGCTTATCAGTGCGTCGGCACTGAGCGGTGCGCTCAGCACCATGCCTTCGAGCGACTTGCAGCGGCTCAGGGCCACGTATGCCTGGCCGTGGGCGAAGGAGCGCGAGGCGTCTATCACGGCGTGCTCGAACGTGAGGCCCTGGCTTTTGTGTATGGTTATGGCCCAGGCCAGGCGCAGCGGGTACTGGCGGAACACGCCCTCGACGGTCTCCGTTATCTCCTTCGACGCCGGGTCGATGGTGTAGCGCGAGTTCGTCCACTCGTCGGGCGACAGCTCTATAAGCTCGCCGGAGTCCTTGCTCCTTACCGTGAGCGAGTCGGGCGCGGCCTGCTCCACGCGGCCTATCATGCCGTTGTAGTAGCTCTTGTCGGTGGCGTTCTTTATGAACATCACCTGTGCGCCCTCCTTCAGCGTGAGGTTCATGTCGGCGGGGTAGGCCGATTCGGGGAAGTCGCCCTCCACGGCGGCCTTGTACGTCACGGCCTGCCCCGGCAGCGCGGCAAGCTCGCGGCTGTTGATGGCCTGAGCCTGGGCGTTGTGCGTGGTCAGGCGGATGTAGTTGCTGCCCGGCGGCGGCACGAATCCCGGCACGTACCGCTTGTTCAGCTCGGCCAGTGTGCCGGCGTTGGCCGTGTTGTCGCGTATCTTGTTGAGCAGCGCTATGAACTGCCCGTCTTGCTGCCTGTACACTTTCTGTAGCTCGATGGTGTGGTAGCCGGCCGCGCCAAGGGCCTTGCTGGAGAAGAAGTACGGCGTCTGGTAGTATTGCTTCATCATCTCCCACTCGCCGTCCTTCACCACCGGGGCGAGCTGTTGCAGGTCGCCTATGAGCAGCAGCTGCGCCCCGCCGAAGGGCTTGTCGTGGCGGCGGTAGCGGCGCATCACCGAGTCTACGGCATCGAGCAGGTCGGCCCTCACCATGCTTACCTCGTCTATCACGAGCAGGTCGAGCGTGCGCAGTATGTTGCGCTTCATCTTTCCGAACTGGTAACGCCTCCTTTCCTGCCCCCCGAACGATGCCCCAGGCACGTATGGCGACAGGGGCAGCTGGAAGAAGGAGTGTATGGTCACCCCGCCGGCGTTGATGGCGGCTATGCCGGTGGGCGCGAGCACCACCATGCGCTTGGGCGAGCGGCTGCGCAGCTCGCGCAGGAAGGTGGTCTTGCCCGTGCCGGCCTTGCCGGTGAGGAACACGTTGGCGCCGGTCTTCTCTACGAAATCCCACGCCAGTTGCAGTTCCGGGTTGCTTTCGTTTTCCATTGGTTTCGTTTCTTGGTTGTGGCCGCCTCGGCTTGCCGGGCGCAGCCTGACTTATGCAAAGTCGGTGCAAGCGAGCGCAATGTAGGCTTGCCTACTGATTGCCGGGCGCAGCCTGACTTATGCAAAGTCGGTGCAAGCGAGCGCAATGTAGGCTTGCCTACTGATTGCCGAGTGCAGCCTGACTTATGCAAAGTCGGTGCAAGCGTGCGCAATGTAGGCTTGCCTACTGATTGCCGAGTGCAGCCTGACTTATGCAAAGGTAGCGATTTTTGTTGAGAATCCCGTGGCTGCCGCTGATATTTTAACCGGCTTTTGGAAGCCGTGCCGCACAATGTGCCTGTTGGCCTGATAAGTTTGTTGATTGCGCAGTGGCCGGAAATGCAAAGTTTATCTTCACGGAAGGCCATCATTACGGCGTTCTGCGTCAGTACGGTTTCCACAAATTGAAGGCAATAGGCTTGGATTGAGATGTTGAAGCGGGTGTGGCATAGGGCTTTCCCGTTCTTTGCGCCTAATGCAGGCCTATGATTATTTTGCATGGAACTCGCCGCAGTTTAGAATTAAAGTAGTATCTTTGCATAAGGCAAGCTGTGCCGGGCAATTTGCGAGTAAGCTTACGTAGCCTCGCTTGCATAGTACATTCACTAATTATGGAAACAAACTTAAGCGACAAGAAGATAGCCGTGCTGCTCTCCGGCGGCGTTGACAGCGCGGTGGCGGTGCACGAGCTGGCCTCGCGCGGGCTCCGCCCCGACTGCTTCTACATAAAGATAGGACCGGAGGAAGAGTCCGAGTGGGACTGCTCGTCGGAGGAAGACATGGAGATGGCCACAGCCGTGGCCGCCCGCTACGGCTGCCGCCTGGAGGTGGTGGACTGCCACAGGGAGTACTGGAGCCAGGTGACGCGCTACACCATGGACAAGGTGCGCTCCGGGCTGACGCCCAACCCCGACGTGATGTGCAACAGGCTGATAAAGTTTGGCGCGTTCGACGAGAAGCGCGGCCACGACTACGACCTCATAGCCACGGGCCACTATGCGCAGACGGAGGTCATAGGCGGGCAGAAGTGGCTCACCACAAGCCCCGACCCCGTGAAGGACCAGACCGACTTCCTCGCGCAGATATACGACTGGCAGCTGCGCAAGGCCCTCTTCCCCATAGGCCACTACATGAAGGACGAGGTGCGCCGCATAGCCGAGCGCGAGCACCTCGTGAACGCCCGGCGCAAGGACTCGCAGGGCATCTGCTTCCTCGGCAAGGTAAACTACAACGACTACCTGCGCCGCTACCTCGGCGAACAGCCGGGCGACGTGGTGGACATCGACACTGGCCGCAAGATAGGGCAGCACCGCGGACTGTGGTTCCACACCATAGGCCAGCGCCACGGGCTGGGCTTTGGCGGCGGCCCGTGGTATGCCGTGAAGAAGGACGTGGCCGCCAACGTGCTCTACGTGAGCCACGGCTTCGACCCGGCGGCAGCCTACAGGCGCGACTTCCCCGTGCACGACTTCCACTACCTCACCGCCAAGGAGCTGCCTGCAAGCGTGACGTTCAAGATTCGCCACACGCCGGAGTTCCACAAGGCCACCCTCGAGCAGACAGCCCCCGGCTGCTATACCGTACACGCCGAGGAGCCGGTGCAGGGCGTCGCGCCGGGGCAGTTCTGCGTGGTCTACGACGCAGACCACCACCGCTGCTACGGCTCGGGCGAGATAGCGTGGGGATAAGACGAAAGGAGAAAGGAGTGCAGACGGATGCTTTCCTTCACGGGAAAGGAGTGCGGATGATGCCCTTTTGGCATATTCTATTAATTCTTAACGTTTAATTCTTAATTCAAAAAAAATGCTTTTAAGTACTACGGCAGTGATAGAAGGCCGCCCCGTGATGGAGTACCTCGGGGTGGTTACGGGAGAGACGATAATAGGCGCTAATTTCGTGAAGGACTTCTTTGCGAGCATACGTGACATCGTAGGCGGGCGTTCTGGCAGCTATGAGAAAGTGCTCCGCGAGGCCAAGGACACGGCCATGCGCGAAATGGAGGAGCGGGCGGCTCGCATAGGGGCAAACGCAGTGATAGGCATCGACATCGACTATGAGACCATGGGGCAGAACGGCTCCATGATAATGGTGACGTGCAGCGGAACGGCCGTGAGGCTCTGACAGCCAAGCCCGCGGCGGAAACGGCAAGCGGGTGCGGAAGTCGCAATCGACCTCCGCGCCCGCTTGCCTTGTTTATATGTCGGCATTGGCGGTTGGCGCAGCGTGCCGCCGTGCCGTTACTTTTCGCCGAATATTGGTGCCGAAGTGTTTTGCTTGGTGCGGTAGAAAAGTACCGCGCTGTCGTTGGAGTAGGGATGCTGGCCTTTGAGCAGGCTAATCATCTCTGCCCCGGCCCAGATAACCGGCCCGTAGCCGTGGGCTGCGAACACGTTGACGGGGCGGTAGTAGTAGAACGAGGGGTCGAAGCCCATGCCCGTTCCCACGCATACGCCCTCCACTTGGCCGCTCTCGTTGACGGCAGAGGCCACGGCGTGCCACCCGAGCATTACAGCGGGGCCGTATGTCATGGCGTCTATCCAGCCCTTGTTTATGGCGTGTGCCATGCAGTAAACGTAGATGGCCGTGGCCGATGTCTCTTCGTAGGAGTCGTTGCGGTCGAGCAGCTGGTGCCAGAAGCCGTCTTTGCCCTGGCAGGCAGCCAGTCCGCGCACGTGGGCTTGCAGCAGTCCGAGCACCTCGGCGCGCCCCTCGTGGTTTTCGGGCAGCGCGTCGAGCACCTCGCAGAGCGTTAGCAAGGCCCAGCCGTTGGCCCGCCCCCAGTGGTAGGCGGGGTGGTCGGCCATGCCCTCCACCCACCCGTGGCGGAAGAGTCCTTTCTCCTTGACAAACATACGGTCGGCAAACTGCCTCACCTGCTTCACGGCCTCGTCGTAATGGGCGGCAGAGTTGGCCTTGTCGTAGCGGCCCATGAAGGCCACGGCAGGTATGCCCATGAACATATCGTCGAGCCACACGCTGTTCCTGTAAGGCCGCAACCGGGCAAAAGTGCCGTCGGCCAGGCGGTGCTCCTTGTTGGCTATGAAGTTGAAGTAGTTGGCTATCAGGCTGTCGAGCGGCAGGTCGGCACCGTCGAGCCGCGCCTTTATCATTGCCGAGCAGATGGCCCCGCAGTCGTCGAGCGAGCCAGGGTCCAGCACACGGCGCATCAGCCGGTCGGCCACCGCGCCGCCCTTGGCGGCAGCCTTGAACCGTGGCGCGGCCTTGGCGAGCAGCCCCATGCGGTCGTAGGCGTAGTCGCGGTATGCCTTGTCGCCCGTGGCGTGGTAGGCGGCCTGCACTGCCGAGTAGGTAACTCCCCACTCATAGCTTGTGAGCCTGAACGCGCCCTGCGCCAGCCTCGAGTGGGAGTCGATCTTGTCGAGGTCGTCAACGGGCTTTCCCGTGCGGCTGTCAACCACGTAGGCCGGCGTGTTTTGGGAAATGTAGCCGAGCACGCGGTCTATGACGCGCTTCACGTCGGCGGCATCTGCCACCCCGTAGCCCGTTCGGTAGGCCGGTTTCAGCAGGTGGAGCGGCGTGTTTGAGTCGTTGGCCGTAGGCGTCTTGTCTTGCGCCGGGGCGTTGGCGGCCATGCAGGCGAGTGCGGCCGTGGCTGCGATTGGCAGCAGTCTGTGGGTCTTCATTGTTTCAGTTGTTTGAGGTTTTTGTGATGTTGCTGTAGTTTGCCGGCTCCCCGTCGGCGAAGATGTCGCGGAAGCGCAGCCCCTCGGCGTCGTCGGTGACGAACAGCGGGCGGCTGTCGGGCTGCGCGAAGCGGAAGTTCACGTTGTCGAACTTTATGTCGCGGGCGTGGCGCACGTAGAATCCCTTGGCGGGAACCGTGCCGAACATCCACGGCTCCGGGTACTCCCTCTCGGCTTCCGGTACGGGGTTGGCGGCATCTTCGGGCCTAAGCCCGCCCCTGTGGTAGACGTTGATGTCGCTCAGCGTCACGTCCTCGATGCAGTGGCCCGGCACTCCGCTGATTATCGACGAGTAGCGCGAGTCCACGTCGTAGGCGTTGACGTGGCTTATCCGTATGCGCCTCATGCTGCCCACGGGCGTTCCCTCCGGGCTGCGCATACGCGAGCCGAGGCGCAGGAATATGGCGGCGTTCACTATGTGGCGCATGGTGATGTTGCTCACCACCACGTCTTCCACCTGTCCGCCGTCGACGCTCTCGATGGCCAGGCCGCGGCAGTGCTCGAACACGCAGTTGCTGATGGCTATGTTCTTGAAGCCGCCGCTCGACTCCGTGCCGATCTTTATGCGCCCTGTGCGCCCGCCGTGGTCGGGGGCCTGCGGCTCGTAAAGCTGCCACGAGGCGTCGGCCATGGTGTAGCGGTCGTAGCCGCTCACGAAGCAGTTGGATATGGTGACGTTCTCCGTGTCCTTGAAGCGGCCGAGGGCGTAGGATGCCTTGAGCACAATGGCGTCGTCCCACGGCGCGTTGACGCTGCACGATGTGATGCGCACGTTCTTGCAGCAGTCTATGTCGAAGCCGTCGCGGTTGGTGTCCACCTTCAGGTTGTCTATCGTCAGGTTGTCCACGCCCGTGGCCAGCAGTGCGAAGTGTCCGCACTGAATCATGGTGAGGTCGCGCAGCGTCACGTTGCGGCACTCCTTGAGGCTTATGGCCTTGTTGCCCACGCCGGGGCGGCGGCTGCCTTCGCGCGTCAGCCCCTTGCCGTGGATGGTGCCTGGGCCGCTGATGGTCACGTCCTCGAGCCCGATGCCCCACATCAGCGAGTTCTGCCAGTGGCTGTGGCCGAAGTCCTGGTAGCGGTTGTGCGGGTTAGGTTCCGCCGGGTCGTAGCCGGTGCTGTCGGTGGGAAACTCCGCCACGATGGTGGCCCCCTGTTCGAGCAGCAGGTGTATGCGGCTTGCAAGGCGTATGGAGTAGCAGGCGTAAGTGCCGGCCGGAATGTAAACCGTGCCTCCCCCGTTGGCAGCGGCGGCCTTTATGGCGTTGTTTATGGCCTCGGAGTCGATGTGCTTGCCGTCGCCTGTGGCCCCGAAGTCTTTCACGTTGTAAATGTCGGCTGCGAGTGTGGCGGGAAAGGCCAGGGCCAAGGCCATGGTGAGTGTTGCTATGAGCGTTTTCATTGTTAGTCCTTTTTGTCAAAAAGAAGTGGCAGGTCTGCGTATCTTATGTCGGTGCCGCGCGGGTTGCCGATGCTGATGTAGGCAGGCTCGCCGCGCCGGATGGTGACAGAGCCGGCGAGCACGGGCGCGTCGGTCTGCTTGCCGGAGGCGAGCGTGGTTGCCGGGGTGCCGAGTTGCCTGCCGTCGCACAGGCGCACGTCGGAGCCGCTTGGGATGGTGGCCTTGGTGAAGCGCAGTCGCATCACCTCGCCATGGTAGACCGCCACTTGGCTGCCTTCAACGCTGAACACGTTGTCCTTGCAGTGTTCCGGCCTAATCGTTGGCTCGGCGTGCTTGGCGTCGAACCCGCCTATCACCCATACGAGCTGGGTGCTGTCAGGCAGCGACAGGTTGGTTACTTCCACGGCGAAGCCCCTCGAGCCGTCGAACTGAACGCTGCGCACGGCCATCTTGCCGTCTAATGCTTTTCCACCGGCAGGCGTTATCCATCTTCCGCCGTCGCTCCCGGCCACTCCGAGGAACAGCGTGCCGCGCCCGTCGGGCATGGAGTAGGCCGCAGGCGTTTGCCCAAAGGCGTGCGTGGCGCAGCAAAGCGCGAGCCAGGCCATGGCCGTCTGTATCGTTTTCATGCTTGAATGTATAGGTTTGTTATGGTTAGTTTGCTACTTTATGAAGGAAGGAAAAGAAAAGCAGCTTTCTGAGTTAAACTTGCATTATGCAAATCCCTAAAGCCGACCTTTCACCTTTTGTTGAATATGAATTTAAGTCCATATCGCTCATACCTGGCGAACTTCCTATCCGAACTGACAAGGTTTACACGATCGGAGATGGCTTGCGCGATAATCATGCGGTCGTTGGGGTCGCGGTGGTCGTCAAATAGGGGCAGGGCTGCAAACTCGGAAAGGTGCTTTTCTGTGACTTGTTCAATGCTGATGCCGATTTCCCTTAACTCATGCAACACGAATTTACAGTCTTGCGCGATTTTGCCGATTTGGCATAAATGCACGAGTTCTTGTACGCAAATGGTGCTTGTGGACAATACATTTGAATAGTCGAACAGGCTTTCTTTGACATCTGCGCACAATTCGTCTTTGTCGTAAAGGAAAAACACGAGAATGTTGGTATCCAAGAAAAGCCTCATTTCATCACGGCTTTCATGTCATAATAAACATTCTCGCTGTTCCCTTCGTTCTCTAACACCCATTTTGCAGCCTTTGAAAGCTTTTCGGGTGGAAGGGCTTTTAGCTTGGCAACGAACTCTTGCCAGTCTTTTCTCTTTTCTTCTTTTGTCTTTTTGTTTTCCATTTGTTCAATGTTGCAATAGTTTTGGATTGAAAGAAGTGTGTGGCCTTTTTTGTTTTTTGTGTGGCCTTCGGTTGCAGATGCGTTGCAGGCGGGCTGAAATAAAGTCCGCTTTTGTTTTCCCAAGAGCACTTTTCTTTCTGCAAAGATAGTGTTTTTACTTTTATTGTTGTGTCTTGCCGCGCCCTACGGCCCATAAAAAAAGTTAACGTGGAGCGTCTGTTGGGTGCTTGGGGATTTTATTCTTAGCTTTGCAGCAATACTGAACAACTAAAAACATATTATGATGAACAAACGATTGATTGCCGCCATGGTGGGCTGCGCCCTTTCGTTGGGTTGTCTTGAGGCCAAGCAGCAGTGGTTTGACGAGGGCGACCTGACGCTCACCGGGGCTTATTATTACCCCGAACACTGGAACGAAAGCCAGTGGGAGCGCGACTTGAAGCGTATGCACGAGCTGGGCTTTGAGTTCACCCACTTTGGCGAATTTGCCTGGGCGCAGATAGAACCGCAGGAAGGCGTGTTCGATTTTGCATGGCTCGACCGCGCCGTGGCCCTCGCGGCTAAGTACGACCTGAAGGTGGTTATGTGTACATCCACGGCCACTCCGCCCGTGTGGCTTAGCCGCAAGTATCCCGAAATACTCGTGAAGGAGGAAGACGGCACCGTGCTCGACCATGGGGCGCGGCAGCACGCCTCGTTCTCGTCGCCGCTCTACCGTCGCCTCGCCGCCCGCATGATAGAGGCGTTGGCCAGGCACTACGGCGGCGACAAGCGCATTGTGGGGTGGCAGCTTGACAACGAGCCTAATGTGCAGTACGACTACAACACCGCCGCCGAGCAGGGCTTCCGCGACTTCCTGCGCCAGAAGTATGGCGACATAGCCCGGCTGAACAGCGCGTGGGGAACTTCGTTCTGGAGCGAGGTGTATTCGTCGTTCGACGAGATAACGCTCCCGAAGACGCGCCAGCAGTTTATGAACCCCCACCAGATACTCGACTACCGCCGCTACGCCGCCAAGCAGACCAACGACTTCATGGACGAGCAGTGCCGACTGATAAAGAAATATGCGAAAGGCCAGTGGGTCACCACAAACTACATTCCCGACTACGACCGCGGGATTATCGGTGGCAGCAAGTCGCTCGACTTCGTTAGCTACACGCGCTACATGGTCTACGGCGACAACGAGGGCATAGGCCGGCGCGGCTACCGCGTGGGCAACCCGCTGCGCATAGCCCTTGCCAACGACTTCTTCCGCCCCGTGAGCGGCACGTATGGCGTGATGGAGCTGCAGCCGGGCCAGGTAAACTGGGGCGCGGTGAACCCGCAGCCGCTGCCCGGGGCCGTGCGCCTGTGGCTCTGGAGCGTGTTTGCCGGTGGCTCCGACTTCATCTGCACCTACCGCTACCGCCAGCCGCTCTTCGGCATGGAGCAGTACCACTACGGCATTGTAGGAACCGACGGCACGACTCTCACCCCCGGCGGACGCGAGTATGAGCAGTTCATGGGCGAGATAAGGGCGTTGCGCAAGGAAGCCGGGCCGCTCAATGACAAGCCCGCCGACTACCTCAGCCGCCGCACGGCCATACTCTGGAACCCGGAGAACTACTGGAGCATGGACCGCCAGAAACAGAACAAGGAGTGGAACACGTTCCGCCACCTCGGCCATTACTACCGCGCGTTGAAGGCGTTCGGCGCACCCGTCGACGTGGTTGGCGAGGACAAGCCGCTCGACGGCTACCCCGTGGTGATAGCCCCGGCATACGAGCTGGCCGACAGTGCGCTCATAGCACGCTGGCGCAGCTATGTGGAGCAGGGCGGAAACCTCGTGCTCACTTGCCGCACGGCCATCAAAGACCGCTGCGGCCGCTTCCCCGAAAGGCCGTTCGGCTCGGCGATAGAGCCGCTCACGGGCGACAAGATAGACTTCTATGACCTGCTGCTGCCCGGCTCGCCCGGCCTTGTGGGCATGGACGGGGCAGACCATGAGTGGACGGCGTGGGCCGACGTGCTCACCCCGGGCGACGGCTGCGAGGTGTGGGCCACGTATAAGGACGAGTTCTATGCGGGCAAGGCCGCCGTCACCTTCCGCCGCCTCGGCAAGGGAACGGTAACTTACATTGGCGTGTCTACCGACGATGGCCGCCTCGAACGCCGCGTGCTCGACAAGCTTTACGCCCGCCTCGGCATCGGCGTGATGAACCTTCCATACGGCGTGACGCTCGAATACCGCAACGGCTTCGGCATTGTGCTCAACTACTCTGACCGCCCCTACCGCTTCCCGCTGCCCGAGGGCAGCCGTGTGCTCATAGGCTCCGAGGAACTGCCCACCGCCGGCGTGCTCGTGTTCAAAGTTAGGTAGCGAAGGCGCGGTGCCAGCGTTTTTTGGTGCGTGTGCACCGCCTTGCGGAATTTTTCAACGGGGCCATTGACTGTAGTCGATGGCCCTGTTGCCGTCTGTGGCTTGGTTTGGGGTGGCAATCGACACCGGGGCATTGCGCACTGCGGCGCGGTCGGACACTTGCTTGATGATGCAGGCTGCGAGCAGCAGCGAGGCGCAGGCGAGCGCTGCCGCCACGACGAGCTGCCACGGCCGCGGCTGCGGCCTGGCGAACAGGCCCGACAGGGGCAGGGGGCGGCCGGCCGGGTCGCGGCGCGTGCACCGCTCTGCCATGCGGGCGAGCTTGCCGTCGCCGCAGGCTTCGGCCATGTCGCGCATCACCATGCCGAGCGAGTAGGCGTCGGCGCGTGCGTCGGCCTGCGCCCCGGGGGCGAAGAGTTCGGGCGCTATGTAGCCCGACGTGCCGGCGGGTAGCTTCAGCACGTCGAACGTGTCGCTGTCGGCCAGGCTGAAGTCTATCAGCTTTGCGTCCTGCCCGTGGTGGGTCACCATGATGTTCTGGGGCTTCAGGTCGCGGTGCACGGTCTGCCTGCCGTGCATGTAGTCGAGCGCGGAGGCCAGCTGGCGGGCCACTTTCTCGGCAAGTGCGGGCGTCAGGGTGCCGCCTGCGATGATGTCTTTGAGCGTGTCGCCGTCGATGTATTCCATCACGATGGTGCTGCCCAGCCCGTCAACCTGTTCCATGCCGATGGTGCGGCAGATGTTAGGATGGTCGAGCAGCAGCCCTATCTCGAACTCCTTGGCCAGGGCCTGCCGGTAGACGGGCGTGTAGAGGAAGTCGGGCTTGAGGCATTTCAGCATGTACAGTTTGCCGTAGCGCGTGGCGGTGAGCAGCCGCGTGTGGCCCGAGGCCGACACGTAGCGTTCGCGTATGTTGGCAAACGTGTTGTCGATGGGCTGCGGGCTGCCCGGCGCCATCTCGCCGTTTATGTCCTCGGTGTAGCCCGACGACAGGCCGGGCTGTCCGTTTCCGCCTTGTTCCCTGTGTTGGTGCTCCATTGCGTCGCCTTTGACTGTCATTTCACCTTGATTATCGTCAGCCCTCCGTTGCGCCCTGCCACGAAGGGTGCCGTGCGCCCGCCGGTGCGCTCTATGTACGGCAGGTAGAGCGGCTGGCCCTTGATGAAGCAGCCGGTCACGAAGCGGTCGCCCTCCTGCATCTTGCTGTTCTGGGAGCGGGTCACTTCATACAGGCTGTTGCCGAGGTAGCGCAGGGTGACGAGCCTGTTGGGTGACCATCCTATTTCTATCGTGCAGCCGTCGGCTATGTCGCCGCTCGACAGTTGTTCGGCAGCGAAGAACGACGAGTTGTAGCGCGTGTTGGTCTTCAGGTCTTTCACGAAATCACTGTAGTTCTTGTGGCCGAGGCACTTGGCCAGGCGGTCGAGCGTGTCGGTGCGCGGCTTGTGGCTGTCGCTGACGTAGCCCCACAGCCGCTTCAGGGTTGATGGCGATACGCACTGGTTGGTCTTCTTCTGCACGAACAGGGAGAATCCGTCGAAGTCGGTTGTCGAGGTCAGAGCCTTGTTGTACTTTTCTTCGAGAAGTATTTTCAGCTCTTCAATTTCGGGTGTGGTCATGTTATGATAGTTTTTATGTGCCTTCACCGTATCCCGCAGTGGGTGAGGGGCGGCGTTTTGTTTTTTACTTTTAATTTTCCACGATGTTCTTGAACTGCCCCCAGTGGCTGTCGGCTTTGTAGGAGCCGGAGCGGCCTGCCGGGACGTGGAGCGTGCACTTGCTGAACAGCTCGCCGTATGACGTGGTGAGCGCATCGGGGTTGCACACGGGCGGGTATTGCGCGTCTATGTATATGTGGCGTAGTGGGCAGCCGTCGAACGCATAGTCTGACACGAGCTCGGCCTTGCTGCCCAGGCGCACCGTGTGCAGGCTTGCGCATTGCTGGAATGTGGCTGTGGGTATCAGTCTCAGCCCGTCGGGCAGTGTCACTTCCTCCACCTTGCTGCCGAAGAATGCCGCCTGCCCGATTTCTTTCAGGCCGTCGGGCAGCGTGAAGCGCGTTATGGCGCAGCCGGCGAAGGCGCGGTCGCCTATCGACGTGACGCTTTCGGGCAGTGCGTAGTCGCCGGTCTTGCCCATGGGGAACCATGTTATTTCCTTGCCGTCGGCTGTCAGGAGCACGCCGTCACGGCTGCTGTAGGCCGTGTTTGCCACCGGGGCGGATATGGCTGCGAGCGATGTGCAGCCCGTGGACGGTGCCACCGACACTGCCGCCGACGGTATGGCCAGCTGTGCGAGCGATGTGCAGCCGCGCATTGCTTCCTGCTCGATGGTGGTTGCGCCTGCCGGCAGGTGGAGCGTGGCCAGCCCCGTGCAGCCGGCAAACAGGCCTTGGCCCACCACGTTGTCTTTCGTGTATCGCTGCCCGTCGTATGGCCCGCCGCCTTCCACTATGGTGGCGTCGGTCATGTCCACCTTGGCGAGGCGCCCGTTGCCTGCGCTGCCGTCAGGCTCGCGCCCCATCATGCGGCGCAGCAGCCGCAGGTCGTCGCCGTTCATAGGCCCGGCGATGCTTACTTCGGTGAAGGCATAGACATCGTTGGCTATTATCCCGGCGAGCAGGCCCGGCGAGGTGAGCACTATTGCTTCGGAGGTTGTCATGGTGATTTCGCCGGCTTTGCTTTCGCCAATGGTGTTGGCGGCGAATGCTTCGATGCTGAACGTGGCGTGCTGCGCAAGTCCGGCGGCGCGTATGGTGAACACCGTGTCGGCGTTGATGTCAGCCGTGGCCTTTATGCGCTGTTGCTCGCCTGTGGCAGTGTTTGTGACTACCAGCCCGGTGGCGGTGAGTGGCTCGCCGCCGTTGTCGGTCACGGCATAGCTCACCATTGCGCTTGTTGGGCCTTGGCCGATGAGCGTGGGGGCGGTTATGGTGGGCTTCTTGTTTGGCAGCGTGGTGAACGTCAGCGTGTCGCTGTATGTCGTGTTGTGGCCGTCGAAAGCCCGCAGGCAGAAACGGTAGGCTGTGCCGGGCGTGAGGTTTTCGAGGTGCATTGTGGCTTTTCCGTCGTTGGTGATTGTTCCTCCTGCCCGGCTCATCGCCCCGCTTTCCGTTCCTACGAGGAAAGCCAGTTCGGGCAGCTGGCCGTTGTCGAGCGTGTCGGCCTGACCTTGCAGTGTTGCGCTTGTGCGGGTTATGTCTGTTGCGGGGCTTACGGCCGGCCTGTCGCTGGGCTTGGTGGTGAACGTCAGCGTGTCGCTGTATGTCGTGTTGTGGCCGTCGAAGGCCTGCAGGCAGAAACGGTAGGCTGTGCCGGGCGTGAGGTTTTCGAGGTGCATTGTGGCTTTTCCGTCATTGGTGATTGTTCCTCCTGCCCGGCTCATCGCCCCGCTTTCCGTTCCTACGACGAACGCCAGCTCGGGCAGCTGGCCGTTGTCGAGCGTGTCGGCCTGCCCTTGCAGTGTTGCGCTTGTGTGCTTTATGTCGGTCGCCTCGCATACGGCAGGCCTGCCGCTGGGCTGCGTGGTGAATGAAAGGGTGTTGCTGCGCAGTTCAACCCGCCCGTTGTCGGCGAGCAGGCAGAACAGGTAAGCCGTGCCGGGCTTAAGCCCCGTTACGCGCACAGCCACACTGTCGCCCACGGCTTCAGCCAGGCCGGAAGTCTGGCTCAGGCTCTCGTCCGTTCCGTAGAGGAAGCTCATGGCGGGCATCTGCGTGCTTCCCTGCAACTCTATGCGCCCACTGAGCGTGGCTTCCGTGTGCAGTATGGCCGAGGCCCCGGTGGCCGTGAAGCGCGGCTCTAAGTTGCCCGGCCCGTCGTCGGGGTTACAGGCTGTGGCTATGATGGCCGCCGTGATTACTGTTGCAAGTGTCTTAATGCTCATTTACCTTTTTACTTTTTTACCCTTAAACAGGTTTATTCCGATGCCCATGCTCCCCTGCCACTGCCTGCCCTCGATGGTGATGGCCGAGGCAGCCACGGATATGCGCCCAAGGCGCAGCGCGATGCCCGCCTCGGCGGCAATGCCCTTGTGGGTCAGCCCGGTGTTGAGGGCGTAGCCGCCGCCTTCGCTCGCGGCGAGCTGCCATGCCGTGGCGGCGCGGCCATAGCCAACGCCGTAGAACAGGCTGAGGCGGCTGCCTATGCGGTGGATGGGGCCTGCGGTTACGGCATAGCTGGCGTGGCGCGTCTGCCCGGTGTAGTAGGGCATGGGGCCGCCGTCGGCTGTCGAACCGTCCTCGGCGCAGTCCATCCTCGTATCGCCAATTCGGCGGAAGTCGGTCTCGGCGTGTATGTACGCCCCGTGGCGGCGCATTAGCGCGAACATTATGCCCCACGACGGGCCGTGGCTGTGGAATGCCGCCGTGAGCATCACGTCGGCGCTTAGCGGCAGCTTTGGGCGGCTGCGGCCCACGGCCACGGTGTCGATTACGGTCTTCGTGATCACCACGGTGTCGCGCAAGGCCGCGCTGTCGCGGCGCGGCGGCTCTATCACCAGCTCGTAGGTGACGTGGCTTTCGAGCGGGCGGGGGAAGCGGTAGTCGCGCAGCACGCCCCACTCGGGGTGCTTGATGGTGAGCAGCCGCGAGCGGCGCGGCAGGTAGAGCCACACTTCGCCCACCTCGTCGCGGCGTTTCACTATGCCCAATGGCGACGAAAACGCGAAGTCGGCCTGCGCCGCCACCTTCACCAAGGCACAGGCGTCGCCGTTGAGGTCGCGCACGGGGGTGATGAATGCGCTCACGTCGTTGGGCAGCTCGCGGAACGAGCCAACCCTGAACTCCTGCGCCACGGCACGCAAGCCGCAGCCCCAGAGGAGCGCGAGCAGCAGCGCGGTGGCCGAAAGGTGTGATGTGTTTGGCCTTTTCTGCATTTTATTGTAGGTTGAAGTCGGTGATGCTTACCATCCCGTCGCCGCCGTCGGCAGAGTCGGCGGGCTGCCAAGTGCGCACGTGGATGAGCGGCATCGATGGGTTGCGGAAATCCCAGAGCAGGAAGAGATGGCCGTCGTCGGCATAGCGGTCGCTCTTGTACCGCTGGCGCAGGGTCACGCCGTAGATGCCGTCCATGGTGGGGTGGCGCATGATGCTGAAGCCGCTAAACTTCACGTCGATGGCCTTGCTGGCGGCGAAGGCACGTTCCAGCCGCGCCAGGTACTCTTTCTTGGTGCGCATGAAGTATTCCACGCGCTGCCGTGGCAGCCCGGCCTTGTCGCTGCCGGGTACGGTGCGCACCACGTTGCCCACGATGATGAGGGCCTCGTCGCTGAACACCTGGCGCAGGAAGTCGATGTCCTTTGTGGTGTAGGCGGTGCGCAGGTGCTCGCAGTAGCCTATTATGGTGCGCCGCCTGCCGGCGTCCTCCACGCTGAGCTTGCCGGAGAGAATCTTTGAAGCCTCGGCATAGAAGGGGTTGCTGCGCGCCATGCGGCGCAGGTCGGCGGCGTCGGCCTTGCGCCTGTCGCCTTCGGCAGGCTTGCCGTCGGCTGCCGTTGTGGTTGCCGCGTTGTTGGCTGCTGTCGCTTGGTTGGCCATGCCCTTGTGCTCCTGTGGCTGCGGCGTATGGCCGTCTGTGGGCAGGAATGTCACCGTGCCGCTGCGGTCGATGTAGCCTTCGCGCCCCGTGGAGTTCTCGCGGAAGCGCAGGCGGCCGTCGCGGAAGCGCACGTCGAGCACGCAGCCGCGCAGCGGTATGTCGTAGAGCAGCCGCCCGGAGGCGTCTTCAACGGCAAAATGCCCGCCGCCGTGGCCGTCGGCCATGTAGGCGAGCTGTAGCCCTTCGTGTACGCCGTAGCGGCGGCTTGCGTACTTGTGGGGCAAGTCGGGGGCGGGCATGAGCCACAAGGCCAATGCCACGCCCCCGAGTACGACGGTGAGCAGTGAAAGTGCGTAGAGTGCTTTCGTCATGTCGTTGTCATGTCAAGGCCGGTCATTGCCAGCCAACTATCTCGCCGCCAATCTCTATCTTCACCTGGTCGGGGTTGTCGGAGATTACGAGGTTGACGAGGTGCTCCACCCCCGGCTTGAACTGGAACGTGCTTTCGTAGATGTAAGACACGCCCTTCATGATCACTTCAATGAGCGGCATCCGGTTTTCCACGCGCTGCGGCACGATGATGGCCGAGTAGGTGTAGTCGTCCTGCTGGCGGGCGGTGATGGTGGCGCGTGTGCCGTAGACGTCGCGCGTGGCCACGCCGGCGCTAAGGTCGATGGTGGCCGTAGGCACGGTGTTGTGTATGTAGACCACGCCGTCGGTGGGCATATCGCCCTCAAAGTCCTCGCCCTTTACGAGGCGGATGGTCAGCTTGCTCATTATGTGGCGGAACGTTAGTGGTATGGGCGAGTTGCTTGCGCTCACGCCGGTGGTGCGGGCATAGAGCAGGTCGCTGGCCTCGTAGCCGTCCATCTGCGCTCCCTCGGCGGTGGCGCCTTGGTTGAGGCTGACGCTGAATGGCAGGTCGTCCACCGAGCTTACGGGCGTCGTGTATGGATAGTAGGCGTATGCGTTGTATGTGCCTTCGTCCCAGTAGAGCGTGCGGTTGGCCGCCCACGTGCCGGCGGTGAGCCTCAGCGGCTCGTTGTTCACGAGGTTGCCGCCAATCTCCAGCGGTGCGTCCTCGGCGGCTACGAACAGCCCGATGCTGTCGCCCTCGTCGAAGCCGGCATCTGTGGCGCGTGTCTGCGCCGGGTGGGTGACGGCAAACGTCATCGGCGTGTGCCTGGCGTCGGTGGGCGCAGGGGCTGCGCCGTCAGTGCCGTCGTCTTGCGAGCAGGCCGTAGGCAGGGCCAAGGCCAGCGCGAAGCCTGCATATAATATGATGTGTTTCATAATCCTTGGTGTTTAGTTGGTTGTTTTTATTTGGCCTATTGGCCTTATTGCTCCTATCAGTCCTATTGGTCTTATAGGCCAAATAGGGGCAATAGGGCTTATAGGTGCCTTGGTCACTTCAGCGGGCTGCCCTTGTGGATGCGCGGTGGCATCTGGTAGGTGCGTATCAGTCGTGTGCTCACGTCTGCGCTTCGGGTCACGGTGCCGGCGTCGCGCTTGTCGTTGGCCACGAACTCCTCGAAAGAGTACTCCTCGCCCGCGTAACGCTTGATGCGCTTCACGATGCTCTCGCGGCTGATGGTGCTGTAGTACGGGATGTCGTTGTTCATGCAGGAGTTCTGCTCCGAGCGGAACACCCCGCGGTTGTGCATGAAGCCGCCCTCGTAGATGTCAACGATGTCGCTGTAGCGGTCGTCGAAGATGAGATGGCTCCAAGGCACCTCGTGCATCTTGCCCGTGAGCGACAGGTTGTCATACCAGCCGAGGCCCTTGGCCCAGTTGAACTCGAACACGTGGCCGCAGCAGGTGCATTGGCAGAAGTCTATGAACTCGTTGTGGTAGATGTACTCGTCGCCCAGCTTACCGAAGCCGTGGCCGCCGGCCTCGTGCTGTATCACGCCGCGCGAGTCGAGCGGGTAGCCGTATGTGCTCTGCGGGCAGAAGGCTATGGCCGAGCCGTCCTCCCACATCTGGCAGATGCCGCCGTAGTCGGTGCTGTTAGGCACGATGATTATCAGCGTCTGGTTGAGGTTGTCGCGGGTGACGGTGGGCGCGTTCAGCGCGTACTCAAATATCGCGTCGTAGTCGGCCCTGAGGCCCACGCCGCCGGTGAACGTCGTGTTGAAGCGGTTGTAGCGTATGGTGTTAACCGTGCCTACGCCAGTCTCCGTGGACAGCGGGAAGGCCGTGTACACGTTGAAGTAGTCGCGGTAGGTGGTGTAAGGCTCAATGCCGAAGAAGTATTCCACCTGCTGCTTCATGTTCGTCAGGTAGTCACCGTCCGATATGTTCTTGCCGTCGTAACCGTCGCCGAGTATCACGATGTTTATTCCGCCGGTGTTGCCGCGCGTTGCTTTCTGCAACGTGAGCCACTCGTCCTCGCCGTACTCATAGTCATACTGCGTCACGGTACACTTGTGTGTGTACTCCTTGTCCTTCAGCTTGAACACAATCTCGCCCGTGCGGTCGGCCGAGCCTTTTGCCATTTCCTTTATGGTCAGCGTCACCTCGGCCTTGTTTCCGCCGCTTGTCTGCGACAGCTCGCACCAGTCGGGCATGCTCTCCACTTCCCATTCGCCCTCGGCATCTACAACAAGCGTCTGCTTGTGCTCGGTGTTCAGTGCGCAAGCCACCGACGGGCGGCACACCAGCTCGTGGTGGGCGGCAATGCGCTTGAAGTCTTTCCAACCCGTTGCGGCCTGGTATTGCTGTATTGCCGACTCCGGCACTTCGAGCGTGAAGTTGTCCTTGGCCACACCGTCAAATGCCGTTGTTTGCACATAGGCAGGCATTTCTCCTTTGCAGACGATGCTACCAATGCCTGTGCACATATAAAAGGCTTCATTCTGAATACTCTCAAGACCTTCAGGAAAAACAATTCCTTCAAGGCTTCTGCAGCCATAGAACGCTCCTCGCCCGATACTCTGCACTTCATCAGGAATGACAAGCGTACCCATTAAACGCCAGCAACTGCCACTTTCATACGAACCGAAAACATTGTTGCCTATTGTTCTCAAATTCTCCGGCAACTTTAACTCGCCAGAGAAATCGCATCCCATAAAACAATTGTCACTCAAAACAACAAGTTCCTTTGGTAAATCAAGTTCACCCTTGAAATGTGTGCCGCTGAAAGCTCCTGTTTCAATAGAAGTTATTCCGTCATGCATTGTCAGCGTTCCATCAAAGCCACAACCTTCAAATGTAAAACTATAGATATTCGTGACACCCTGAGGTATGGCAAGGTTTCCTGTAAGGTTGGTGCATCCACTGAATGCCCTCCCCTTCATTGTCTTTAAATTATCGGGAAGCCTCAGTTCACCGTAAAGATTATCACAACCACCAAACGCATTTTCACCGATGTATTCCACCTTGGTTGGTATTATTAACTCGCAAGTGAAACCGCACTGTTCAAACGCGCCTCCATACCAATATTTTTCCCATCCATTGCCTATTCTTTCCAAAGTGGTAGGCAGGGAAAGAGAGCCTGTCATAGAGTTGCAATTGGCAAACGCACCTGCCATGACATCCGTCACCCCCTCAGGAATATTCAAAGACCCTGTGAGGTTATTGCAATTTTCAAACGCACCGACATTAATTACCTTCAGTTTGTCAGGAAGTACGAGCCGTAACAAAGATGACTTGCCAGAGAAAGCACCTTCAGGTATTTCGTCTTCCGGATAAGTTCTCGGTTGGCATGAACCGCTACCAAAGTGAAGCATCGTTTCTGTTTTTGCTATTTTGACTTCTTTCAGATTCAACGACTGCAACATCTCCATCTCATCACGCATAAAATAGAAGTCTACTCCATTTATCTCGCCGGTTATCTTCAAGTTCCTTACCTGCGTGTAATCCTTGTTTGCTGCGATGATGGAGTCTTTAAGGTGTCCGGCCGTGGAGTTTATTACGATATACTCGCGGGCGTTGGCATCATGGCTCACTAAGTCGTTCTCCCAGGGCGTGATGCTCTCGCTGATGAGGGTGAGGGCATACTGGCCTGTCTCGGCTTTCTTGTCCACGCGTATGGAGAAGTTGTTCATCTTCCCGGCGACGTAGGTCATGGCCTCGTCCTTGGTGAACTTATATGGGATGCCGCCGATGGTGATGCTGAAGAGCGTCTGGTCGGCGGCCACGGTCTGCGGCACAACGATGGCTCGCCACTCGTCGCCTGTGCGGCTGGGCATGGTTGCCGTCTTTTCCACATCGCCCGCAGGTGTCACCTCACCCGTGGCGAGGTTGATTGTTGCCTCGCGTATGAGGTTTGTGGCCAGCACAATCTTATCCGTCTGCGCCCATTCGCCCGAGGCGAAGCCGCTGCCCTCCACGAGTGTGACGCGGGCGTTGGCCATGCGGTGCTGCATGGGCAGGCGAATCACGTTTGTGGTCGGAGCGACATCGGCCACCTTGCCCCACAGGAAGTCGCTGGCCTCGTAGCCGCCCATGCCCTTGGCGTCGGTGGTGGTGCTCTGGTCGCGCTGCACGGTGAACGGGTATTCCTCTATGTTCTCGGGCGAGCCGAAGGGATAGTAGCCGTATACGTCGATGTGGGTGTGCTTGTCTTTCCAGTAGAGGTCGTAGGCCGAACTCCATTTATAGGCCTCCTCGTCGAACGTGTGGCGCACGTTGTCGCCTCGGTTGCCGCTCGGTTGGAGCGTGCCTGGCGTAGTTCCGTCGTAATCGACGATGTAGACGCCCATCACGTCGCCGTCGCAGAAGCCGTTGTCGTTGACTCGCGTTATGGAGAGCTGGTCAATCTCGCCCGAAAGCTCTATGCGCCCGGCGGAGCCGTCGGGTGCGCCTTGGCCTGTGTACAGGTCGTCGGAGCAGCTGCATACCATGGCCATGAACGCAATGATGGCCATGAACGAAGCCGCCCCTCCGCCTTCCCTCACCTGCGGCGATGGGTTGGCGGCGTGCCTGAAGGCACTTATTATATTAACAATGTGTAGCTTCATGACTTATTCGTTTAAACTGTTGTTGGACATTGTTGCTATTCTGCGGTGCCGCCGTAGTCAACACCGTCATCCTGCCAGCGGTCTATGCTGACGTTGATGCCGTTGCTGGTCTTGCTGAGCGTCACGGTGCAACGGTAGAGGTGGCCGCTCTCGAGGCTGATTGTGCGCGGCAGGTTGAAGTCGCGCCCGTCTACGGTGACGGTGATGAGGTTGCCTGCGTTTATTTCCTGCGGCACGATGAGAGCCTTGTAGCTGAAGTCGCCCGTCTTTAGCGGGGTTATGGCCGAGGTGGCACCTGTTGGGCTGACCGTGGCCGAGGCCAGGCTGACGGTGGCGTTGGTCATGGCGGCGTTTATCCTCACGCTCACGTCGGCTGCGGCCAGCGTCTCGTCGGTGAAGCCGTTGCCCGGCACGAGCGTAATGAGCATCTGGCTCATAAGGTGGCGCGAGGCTATGCTCACGGCCTGCTCCGTGGGAGCCACGTCGGTGGCCGAGCCTACGAGGAAGTCGCTCGCCTTGTAAGCCTCCTCGGTGCTTTGGTCGGCTTTTAGGCTTACGGCCATCGATTCGACGTTGTTCATGTCGGCCCGGTAGGGGTAGTAGAGGTAGAAGTCGGCGTGTGTCTTGTCGTCGAGCCAGTAGATTGGCGTGGCCGGTGCCCACGTGCCGCTGTAGGTGAACGCCATGTTGTCCACGTGGTTGCCCGTGGGCTTCAGGGGCTGCGCCCTCGGCGGTGCGGTTCACCACGTAAAGTCCGATCTTGTCGCCAGCCTCGAAGGCGTAGTCGGTAACGCGGGTGCCGGAGAGCTGCACGAGCGAGGTGCTGATGTTTATGGGCAGCTTGGCTTGCGGTGTCGGGTCGGTAGGCTCGGTTGGCGGTGGGGTTGCGGGAGACCCGTCGTCGCCGGATGAGCAGGCGCAGAGCGCCGCTGCGGCGAAAATTAGTGTGAAGATGTTTTTTGCTTTCATAATTCCGAGTTTTTAGTTGTAGAAAATCATTTTGTTTGCAAGGTTGCCTAGCCCTTTCTGCCGGCTGTAAAAGTAGGGCTGCGGTAACTTACCTGATGCAAAGATACTGAATATGAAAGCAGAAAACAAGTCCATAACAGTTCATAAATGAATTTTGTTTGAAGCAAGAGGGCGTTTAAAGGTAAAAAGGTAAAAAGGGCTGCGCCGGAGGATGGGCGGGGCGTAGGGGGTGGTAGGTTTTGTAGGGATGGTAGGTTTTGTAGGGGTGGTAGGTGTTGTAGGCAACTTGCAGATTGCTTATGCCTGCCGCCTGTTATCCGGCGCAGCCCTTTTACCTTTTTACTTTTAGCTTCATCCACTCCATGGCTTCGTCGTTGGTTTCGGGGAAGCGCCAGTGACCGCTGGTGGGGGTTACGGCGAGCTTCTTCGGTGCGGTTATTTCGTTGTATGTGGCGTAGGTGGATGTTGGCGAGCAGGTGTCGTCGTTGTAGCCGAAGGAGAAGAACACCGGGCAGCGCAGGCGGCGGGCGAAGTTCACCACGTCGTAGTATTGCAGCGTCTCGGCTGCCCCGTCGGCCTCGTCGCCCTTCTGGAAGTACTTTGGCCAGCCGCCGGCGCGGCCGTGGCTGAAGCCGGTGAGGTCGCAGAGGGCGGGGTAGAACGGCACGCAGAACGTAACCTTGGGGTTGAGCGCGGCGGTGACGATGGTGAGTGCGCCGCCCTGGCTGCCACCCGTGACGCCCACGTTCCGTCCGTCCCATTCGGGCAGCGAGCAGAGGAAGTCAACGCAGCGCGAACACCCTGCGTAGACGCTGCGGTAGTAGAACGAGTCTTTGTGCTCGATGCCCCGCCGCTCGTAGTTGTCGGCCACGCGGCGTGCCGAGGCGTAGAGGTCGTCGCTCAGTTCGGGGTTGCAGCCGCTGTGTATGCAGACGTTGAAATATATGTATCCCTGCTCACTGTAGTAGGTGGTGAAGTCTATCTTCTTTGCCCCTGCCCCGGGCGGGCAGAAGAGCACGGGGTACTTGCCCTCGGCCTTGGGCTTGGTGAGGTAGCCGTACATATTGCGCCCGTCGGGGCCTACGGTGAGCCTGACGAGGAACGCCTCCACGCGGTCGGTGGAGCGGCTTGGCAGCGGCGTGATGACGGGGTTGAGCTCGGCGGCGGCAGCCTCCTTGAGCGCTTTCTGCCAGAAGCGGTCGAAGTCGCGCGGCATGGTGGTGAAGGGCTTTATCCGTTCGGGGCTGAAAGCCACCTTCACGAGGTCTTTGTACTCCTTGCCGTAGACGGTGAAGCGCAGGCTGCAGGCCCTGAAGCCCGGTTCGCTGCGCGTACCCATTGGTATTACGGCCTTGCCGCCGGCGAAGGCCACGGAGTCTTCGGCGGCGGGCAGGAACATCTCGTCGCCCACGCGGTAATGCACCATCACGCCGTCGAGGGCCAGGCCGCCCTTGTAGGCTTCGATGGTGAGCGACGCCTGCTCGCCCGTCTGGTAGTTGCGGTCGGCGTGGCTGGCCGTGAGCAGGTACTCCACGTACTGCCGGCGCGGCTTGGAGAACTGCGAAAAGGCCGGTAGGCTGATGAGAAGGAGGAGGAGAAGGAGAAGCCCCTCCCCGGCCCTCCCCCGTGGAGAGGGGGCCTGGGGCGGCGTCGTGGCGCATGGTTTTTGCTGTTGGTTTGGCATTTTGTTGTTGGTTTTGGTTGGTTAAATTGGTCTAATTGGCCTAATTGGTCTTATAGGGCTGATAGGACTTATGGGCTTCTTCCCGTCAGTTGGCCGTGTCGTCTTGGGCTATTATGCCTTCGCTCTTCACCAGTTCGGCGTAGGTGCTGTCCATTTCGGCGGTCATTATGGCGAAGTTGCGCTCCGAGCGGCAGGCCCGCAGGAAAATGTCGTTAAGCCCATTGTCGCCGGAGATGCCGCTGAGCGAGAAAGGCTTGTCGTGCAGCAGCGTGGCCATGCCCTCGAGCAGCAGGCGGAAGAGCGTAGCCTGGTGGAACGACGACTTGCCGGTGTGCGCCTGGCGTATGCCGCGAGCGTATGCCGTCATGTTGGTGCGCACGCACAGCGCAATGGCCAGGTCGGTGTCTACGGTGGGGCTTTCGCCGTCGCCGCGCGTGTATTCCTTTAGGTGGGTGGCTACGTCGGGCATCCGCCCTGCGAGCAGCGCGGTGAAGTTGCGCTTGTATTCGGCCACCATTGCGGCGTAGACGGCCTCGGAGCGGCATGCCATGCGCACGAGGTCTACCATGGTGGTGCGCTTCATGTCGGCCTTGTGCAGTTCGGCCTCTATCTCGCCGAGGGTGTAGTTCAGGCGGGCGAAGGGGTAGAACATCATGTCGTTGAACACGCGGCCCACGGCTTCGTAGTGGTTGAGCATGGCTTTCTTCACGGCCATCGGGCGGAACTTCTGGTCGGCGTCTTTTACGAGGCAGTCTACTATGCCTGCCGAGAAGGCACCGAAGAACGCACGCACGAGCGCCGCCACAACTTTATATTTGTCGATGTATTCCATATTCAGGTTACAAAAATACTGAAAATAATGTAAAACCGGGCAGGTGCGGCGGCTAATTGTTTGCCTATTTTGAAAATAATGGTAATTTTGCATTGGTTATGGAACAAAACGTCACTGGCGACAAGAGTCGCGAACGCTTTGAGGAGTATTGGCGTGCGGAGGGCTACAGGCTGCTGCGCGAGGACGACGAGTACAGACGCTTGGTGGATAGCTATAAGGTGAAGTCGGGTGGCGACATCATGCTGTTTGCCATCCCGGTGGTGGTGGGCGTGGCGTTCATGGAGCTTGCGCCCATAGAGCGCGAGCTGCTGCGCTGGATAGCGTGCGCCGCCGTAGTGGTGGTGGCGTTCGTGCTGTGCGTGTGGGCCAAGTCGGCCTTTGGCGGCGGTGGCTCGGCAGACGAGGTGGAGCGCAGGGTGAAGGAGAGGTGCTACGCGAAGTTTAAGGAAGAGGCCGAAGCCCAAGCCCCCTCTCCCGTCTCCCCCTGTGGGGGAGAGGCTTCTGTGCGCGAGTGACAGGCAGGGCTGTTGCTCTCTTAAGTCTCCTAAGCCCCCTTGGCCTCTTAAGCCTACTGTTTATTCCTCCCTTAAAAAAACTCCCTAAGATTATGGACAGTTGCAAAAGCGAAGAAATGCTTGTGGCGCGTGGCATAAAGCCCACGGCCAACCGCATAGTGGTGGTAAAGGCCCTTGCGGCGGCCGAGAGGCCGATGTCGCTCTCGGAGCTTGAGGGCAAGATATTGTCGATAGACAAGTCGGGGATATTCCGCGCTCTCGCCGTTTTCAAGGAAAACCACCTCGTACACGTGCTCGAAGACGGCGGCGACGGGGTGCGCTACGAGCTGTGCCGCAGCACAAGCAGCCACGTGGACGACGACCAGCACGCCCACTTCTTCTGCGAGATGTGCAGGCAGACGTTCTGCCTCGACGGCATTGCCGTGCCTATGGTGGAGCTGCCCGGCGGCTACCACGCCCGCTCGGTCAACTATATGGTGAAGGGCGTATGCCCCGCCTGCGCGGCAAAGGGCAAGGGCTTGCGGTAGTTGCAAATGTGCAACTAAAAAACGGCGGCTGCCCCGGCTGCCCCGCCATTGGGCGGCGCGGGGTTGCGGAACGGCACGTTTCGGCTTGCGAAACGGTGCGTTTCAGGCTGCGAAATGTGCCGTTTTGGAACGCAAAACGGCACGTCTCGCAACGCATTGTGTGCCAGGCCGTTGCGCGAAGGGGCGCGCCCGGCGGTTTTTTAACATTGTTAATATTGACGAAGCGCGGTTTTTAACATTCTGCCTCCGCCGGCTGTCCGCCACATTTTTGCGGCAAGGCTTGCCTCGCGGGCTAAAAAACGGGGCCGATTTTTTGCGGTTTGCTTTTTTTAATGTATCTTTGCAGCCTATAAGTATTGACACAAACAGAAAATGAGTAACGCCGACCTCGCCCGCATCTTGACAAAGACGGTGGACGAACTCTCCGCACCACAGTCGCTCAAGGGGCTGTTCCACCAACACCGCGAAGGCTTCCCGCTGCCATCGAGCCGTGTAGTTGAAGAAATCGTAGACCTCTCGCGCACAATCATTTTCCCGGGCTACTTCGGCCATTCGTCGGTCAATACGCGCACAATCCGCTACCACATAGGGGTGGGCGTAGAGCGGCTGCACCGCCTGCTGGCCGGGCAGATAATGGCCGCGCTGGGCTTTGCCGACTGCGATGGCTCCGACCCCGACGCCACCGACTGCGCCCGGTTGGCCGAGGCGAAGGCCATGGAGCTTGTGGCGAGGCTGCCGCAGGTGCGCCAGACGCTGGCCACCGACGTGGCCGCCGCCTACAACGGCGACCCGGCGGCCACGAGCCACGGCGAGGTGATATCGTGCTACCCGGTGATGAAGGCCCTGGCAAACTACCGCATTGCCCACGAGCTGCACCTGCTCGGCGTGCCGCTGCTGCCGAGGATAATCACCGAGATGGCGCACTCGGAGACCGGCATCGACATACACCCGGCGGCCGAGATTGGCCACCACTTCACCATAGACCACGGCACGGGCGTGGTGATAGGCGCCACCTGCATAATAGGCAACAACGTGAAGCTATACCAGGGCGTGACGCTCGGCGCGAAGAGCTTCCCCCTCGACGACGAGGGCAACCCCATAAAGGGCATACCGCGCCACCCGATAATAGAAGACGACGTAGTGATCTACTCCAACGCCACCATACTGGGCCGCGTGACCATAGGCCGGGGCTGCGTGGTGGGGGCGAACATCTGGGTGACCGAAGACATGGAACCTAACACCAAGAAATATAAAAAGGAATGACCGCACAGGCCACAACCCGGCGGCGCCCTTGCACACAGTGCAGCAAGGCGGCGCGGGGAGGTTGTGGCGCATCCCCAAAAGAAAGACAGATGGAACAAGAATTTGAAATGATCGCCAAGACGTTCATGGGCCTGGAGCCTGTGTTGGCGAAAGAACTTACAGAGCTGGGCGCCAACGACGTGCAGATAGGCCGCCGCATGGTGTCGTTCAGGGGCGACAAGGAACTGCTCTACCGCGCCAACTTCCAGCTACACACGGCCATAAGGGTGCTAAAGCCCATACGCCACTTCAAGGCCAACACAGCCGACGAGGTGTACGACGAGGTGAAGAAGATAGACTGGTCGCAGTACCTCACCAACGAGACCACCTTTGCCGTGGACTCCGTGGTGTTCTCCGACGAGTTCCGCCACTCTAAGTTCGTGTCCTATAAGGTGAAGGACGCAATAGTGGACCAGTTCCGCGAGAAGACGGGCAAGAGGCCCAACATCAGCGTGGCCAACCCCGACATACGCCTCAACATGCACGTGGCCGACTACCAATGCACGCTGTCGCTCGACTCGAGCGGCGAGAGCCTGCACCGCAGGGGCTACCGCCAGGAGAGCGTGGAGGCGCCGCTCAACGAGGTGCTGGCCGCAGGCATGATACTCATGACGGGGTGGCGCGGCGAGACGGACTTCATCGACCCGATGTGCGGCTCCGGCACGCTGCTCATCGAGGCCGCACTGATAGCCCGCAACATGGCGCCGGGCGTGTTCCGCAAGGAGTACGCCTTCGAGAAGTGGGAGGACTTCGACAAGGAACTGTTCGACAGGATATACAACGACGACTCGCAGGAGCGCGAGTTCACGCACCACATATACGGCTACGACAACGACATTAAGGCCGTGAACACGGCGCGGCTCAACGTGAAGGCCGCCGGGCTTTCGTCGGACATCACCGTGGAGGAGGCCGACTTCAAGGACTTCACGAAGCCCAAGGAGAAGAGCATCATCGTGACGAACCCGCCCTACGGCGAGCGCATCTCCACCCCCGACCTGCTCGGCACCTACAAGATGATAGGCGAAAGGCTCAAGCACGAGTTCCTCGACGGCGACGCCTGGATATTGAGCTACCGCGAGGAGTGCTTCGAACAGATTGGCCTGCGCCCGTCGATAAAGATACCGCTCTACAACGGCTCGCTGGAGTGCGAGTTCCGCAAGTACCAGATTTTCGAGGGCCGCATGAAGGAGTTCCGCAGCGAGGGAGGCTCGGTGCAGACCGACGAGGAGCGCAGCCAGATGGCCGAGAAGGGCCGCTTCAAGAAGAACCGCGAGTTTAAGCGGCGCATCGACGAGGAGGACGACAACGAGGAGGGCGACATACGCACGTTTAAGTTCCACCACGTGGACTTCGGTCGGAGCCTGCGGCGCGACCGCCCGGGGCGCTTTGGCGACCGCGACGGCGACAGCGGGTGGAACCGCGACAGGCGCGACCGCCGCGACGACGACGGCCGCCGCGACCGCAACCGCCGCGACGGCGACCGGGGATGGGGCGGAGCCAGGAGGCAGGACAGGCCCTACGGGCGCGGCGACCGCGACGACAGGCGGGGCTACGGGCGCGACCGGCAGGGGCGCGACGACCGCCGCTTCGACAGAAAGGGCAACGACTATGGCAAAAAGCGCAGGTATGACAACGACAGGTAGGGGCCTCATGCGAACGCTCGCACTGGCACTGGCCATCGTGACCGCACAGACTATGACCGCACAGCTTAAGCAATTTACGCTCGAAGACCTTAACTTCGGCGGCGTGAACGCACACAACTTCCGCCCTAAGAACTTCTTCGTGGAGTGGTGGGGCGACAAGCTGATGTACCAGGACGCCGAAGGGTGGGGGATGGTGGACACCGGGAACGGCGCCAAGACGCCACTCGGCACTGTCGACTCGGTGAACGCCGCCCTCGGCTCAAAGGAGATAAGCTCGGCAATGTGGGCCACGTTCCCCTACCCGGGCGAGCCGCTCGTGCTGCTGGAGGGCAGCCGCAAGCGCGTGCTCTACGACTGGCGCGAGGGCAAGGTGGCGTGGGAGCAGCCCTGCGAGGGCGAGCAGTTTGCCGACTGGTGCGCGGCGTCGCGTGCAGTGGCGTTCGTGAAGGACAGCCAGCTGTGCGTGACCGACGCTGCGGGCTGCACACGCAAGCTCACCGACGACGGCAGCCGCGAGATAGTGTACGGCCAGGCCGTACACCGCAACGAGTTCGGCATAGTGAAAGGCACGTTCTGGAGCCCCGACGGGCAGAGGCTCGCCTTCTACCGCATGGACCAGAGCATGGTGACGGACTACCCGCAGGTGAACACCTTCGGGCGCATTGCCGAGCTTGAGCCAGACAAGTATCCCATGGCCGGGATGGCCAGCCACAAGGTGACGGTGGGCGTCTACGACCTGCAGGCGGGCAAGACCGTCTACCTCGACGCGGGCGACCCTACCGACCGCTACTTCTCGAACGTGGCATGGGGGCCTGACTCGAAGACGGTGTACATGATTGAGCTTAACCGCGACCAGACCGACTTCTGGCTGCGCTCCTACGACGCGGCCACGGGCAAGCGGCTCGCCACGCTCTACCACGAGCACAACGCGAAGTACGTGCACCCGGTAAGCCCGGTAGCGTTCCTGCCATGGGACGACTCGAAGTTCCTGTTGCAGAGCGAGCGCGACGGCTTCAACCACCTCTACCTGTTCGACACCGAAGGCAACGAGTTGCGCCAGGTGACGTCGGGGCGGTGGGTGGTGCTCGAACTGCTCGGCTTCAACAAGAAGGACAGGAGCGCAATCATCGTGTCCAACGAGGCTTCGCCCATACAGAACAACATCTACGCCGTGAGCCTGAAGACAGGCCGCCGCACCCCGCTCGACAACGGGCACGGCCTGCACGCCACATATTCGGGGCGCGGTAACAACGCCAACGTGCTCTCGGAGTCGGGCCGCTGGCTCTTCGACCACTATTCGGAGCCTGACGTGCCGCGCAACGTCTGCGTTGCGAACACGTCCACGGGCAAGCGCACACAGATATTCAGCGCACCCGACCCTTGGGCGGGCTACGCCGTGCCGGAGTTCTCGTGCGGCACGATAAAGGCCGCCGATGACAGCACAGACCTCTACTACCGCATGGTGAAGCCCGTGGGCTTCGACCCCTCGAAGAAGTATCCCACGGTGGTATACGTCTACGGCGGCCCCGGCGTGCGCAACGTAGAGGCCGGCTGGCACTACGCAAGCCGCACGTGGGAGACGTACATGGCGCAGAAGGGCTACTTGATATTCGTGCTCGACAACCGCGGCTCGTCAGACCGCGGCAGGGAGTTTGAGCAGGTTACGTTCCGCCACCTGGGCCGCGAGGAGATGAATGACCAGATGCGCGGCGTTGGCTACCTCAAGTCGCTTGCCTACGTGGACACCACACGGATGGGCGTGCATGGGTGGAGCTACGGCGGATTCATGACAACGTCGCTTATGACGACATATCCCGGAGTGTTTAAGGTGGGCGTGGCCGGTGGGCCGGTGATCGATTGGAAGTGGTATGAGGTGATGTACGGCGAGCGCTACATGGACACGCCGCAGGCCAACCCCGAGGGCTACGCCGAGTCGAGCCTGCTGGCGAAGGCTAAGGACCTGAAGGGCAAGCTGCAGATAATAATAGGCATGAACGACCCCACCGTGGTGCCGCAGCACGCGCTGCAGTTCCTCGAAGCCTGCATAGAGGCCGGCACGCAGCCCGACTTCTTCGTGTATCCGGGCGAGGGCCACAATATGGCGGGCCACAAGAGCGTACACCTGCACGAGCGCATCACGCAATATTTTGAAGACTACCTGAAGTGAACTTGCGGCTTGGCGCGGCACAGGGGCCGCGCCGCCACACGCAAGCAGGGCCGGCACACAGCTAATCGGTGTGCCGGCCCTGCTTGCGTGTGGCTGTGGCTCATCCTTCCCCACCGCCTTCTGCCGCGCGTATGTTGCGCATCAGGCCGTCGTATTTGGCGCGTTTCACCGCGCTGCCCTTGAACAGCTGGCGGTAACCGTCGGGCGTGAGCGAGTGCCAGTCGGCCTTGCGCATGGCGAGCAGGGCCTGGTTGGGCTGCAGTTCGGGAGCGGTGGCGGCGGGTGCGAGGCGGTTGTGGGGGCAGGCTTCCTGGCATCTGTCGCAGCCGTAGATGCAGTTGCCCATGGCGGCTGACGCGCCGGGCGGCAGCGGGTCGCGGCTTTCGATGGTGAGGTACGACAGGCAGCGGCGGGCATCGAGGGTGCCGTCTGCACACAAAGCCCCGGTGGGGCAGGCGTCGATGCAGGCGCGGCACGTGCCGCAGCGGGAGGGCTGCGGCGCGTCGGGAGCCAGTCGGCGGTTGACGAACACCTCGCCGAGGAAGAACATGGAGCCTGCGCCGGGAACGACAAGCTGGTGGTTGCGCCCTATCCAGCCAAGCCCGGAGCGCCAGGCCCAGTATCTCTCGAGCACGGGTGCCGTGTCGCAGAACACGCGCATGGCCAGTGGCGGGAGCGCGTCGCTGCCGCAGGTGTCGCCGCCCTCGCCGAACAGGGAGGCCATTGCGGCGGCAAGGCTGTGCAGGCGAGCCTTCACCACGTCGTGGTAGTCGCGCCCGAGGGCGTAGGCCGCCAAGCTGTATTCGCCCTTGGGGAAGCGGGCTGGCGGGCCGTAGGCCATGGCCACGCACACAATGCTTAGCGTGCCGGGCATGAGCAGGCGCGGGTCGAGGCGTTTGTCGGCGTTGTTTTCCATATAACCCATAGAGGCGTGGCAGCCTTGGCGGAGCCATGAGCCGAAAGCATTTGCCGCCTGCGGCTCCACGGCATCGGCATCGGCCACCCCGCAACGATAAAAGCCGAGGCGCATTGCCTCGGCTTTTATCGCGTCGCTGAGTTGCCGGTCAGTCGAAAACCTTAAACTCATAACCTTGTTCTTTTAGCCACTTTAGAGCTTCCGGCAGGGCGTAGTGGAGCTTGTCGATGCTGCGCAGCGAGTCGTGGAACGTGATGATTGAGCCGTTGCGGGCGTACCGCTTCACGTTGTTGAGCACCTCTTCGGCTGTCATCCACTTCGAGTAGTCGCGCGTGACGAGGTCCCACATCACGATTCTGTACTTGCGTCCGAGCCAGAAATACTGGTCGGGGCGCATCCATCCGTGTGGCGGGCGGAAGAGGTTGGTGTGCAGCAGCTCGTTGGCCTTCTCCGCGTTGGCGCTGTATGTGGCCACGGTGTGCTTGAAGCCGCCCATGTGGTTGAACGTGTGGTTGCCGATGCGGTGCCCGGCTTCCACCACCCGGCGGTAGAGGTCGGGGTGTTTCCTCACGTTGTCGCCCACCATGAAGAACGTGGCGCGTGCGCCGAAACGCTCCAAGGTGCTTAGTATGAACGGCGTGGCCTCGGGGATGGGGCCGTCGTCGAAGGTCAGGTAGACCGCCTTGACGTGGCTGTCCATCCTCCAGGTGGCCCGTGGGTAGAGCCAGCGAAGCCATATTGCCGGTTGCTCGATGAACATCTTTTGCTTATGGTTGGAGTGTGCCTCCCTTGCTGCGGTACATCATGAACAGTTCCTCCAGGCCCTTTTCCTGCTTCTGCCTGCCCCATTCCGGGTCGGCCTCTGCGCCTATCGCCGCGCACTGCTGGAGCACAAAGAAGTGCAGCATGCAGTCGCGCTGCGAGGCAGTGAAGTCGCTTCCGTTGAGGCTGCAGTACCAGCGCAGGTACTGTTCGGACTTTTTCCAGAGCTTCTTTATCATCTCGGTGGCCTTGTCTTTCTGCCCAAGCTCGAGCAGGAGGTGCGCCTGGTCGAGCGAGCCGGAAGCGTAGTCGAGCGGAACGTTGTATTCCGGAATCACCTTGTCGGCGTAAGCCAGCACCTCGGCAGCCTTCTTGCGGTCGCCTTCGGCCATGAGGTTCATGGCCAGCTGCACCATGAGGCGGCGGTGGGTGTAGCACATCCGCATGACTGTCTCGTCGAGGTAGAGGCCCGGCTTGTCAAGCCCGCCGAACTTGAACTTGTGCATCACGTTGTCGTAGGTGCGCTTTGTGTCGAAGTTCTTTGCTCCGGGGGCGTTGGTGGTGAACGGCGTGATGCGGTTGGCCAAGCCCTCCTGCACGAAGTTGTCGCCGAGGTTCATGTAGTTTTCCTGGCCTACGGTGGTTGCCACATACACCGGGCGCGTCCAGTTGCAGCGGTCAACCATCTCTAACATCATCAGGTCGCCTTTGTAGAGGGCGCTCTTTCCTTGTAGCGAGATTACCATGCGGTCGGGTATTGTGTCGGCGGCCATCATCATTCCGCTCTTGCGCACTGCCTCCTTGTCGATGGTGACGTAGACCGTGTCGGTGGGTATGACGTGGGGATTGCCGCCGGTGAGCATCTCGATTGCCTGCTTCTGCACCTCGTTGCCCTTGCCGCGCACCCAGAGGGTGAGCACGTTGCGCAGCTCGAACGGATTCTCGCCGAATATCTCCTTTGCGTCTTCGGGATATTGCTTGTACAGGTCGTGTATCGACGACTTAAGCTCGGGGGCAACCTGCACGTACTCGTTTGTGCCGGAACAGTATTCGAGTCGGCTCCAGCTTATGGGAACGGAGGGCGAGTCGTAGGCCGGGCGGCGCATCTGGTCGATGTACCAGTCGGTCTGCAGGTAGCTCAGGTTGCAGACGCGGGCGTCTGTCCTGTGGCCCTCGGTGTCCTGTATGTACCACAGCGGGAAGGTGTCGTTGTCGCCGTTGGTGAATATGATTGGGTTGCCTTCCTGCTGGAGCGACATCAGGTAATTTTGCCCGAAGTCGCGGCAAGTGTACCGTCCGCTGCGGTCGTGGTCGTCCCATGTCTGCGACGCCATTTGTATCGGAACGAACAGGCAGGCCACCCCGACGATGGCGGCAAGGGCTGTCTCGTGGCCTTTCAGGCGGCGGTGTATCTCGCTGATGATGGCGGCCACGCCCATTCCGCACCATATTGCGAAGGCGTAGAACGAGCCTGCGTAGGCGTAGTCGCGCTCGCGTGGCTGCAGCGGAGTCTGGTTGAGGTAGAAGACGATGGCGAGTCCGGTCATGAAGAACAGGAAGAACACCACCCAGAACTGGCGGATGCCGGTGTGGCCACGGCGCAGCGACTGCCAGAAGAGGCCGATGAGGCCAAGCAGCAGCGGCATGCAATAGAACACGTTGCGGCCTTTGTTCGTCTTAAGCTCGTCGGGGAGCTTGCTCTGGTCGCCCAGCCTCCAGTTGTCAAACCACGAGAATCCGGTTATCCAGTTGCCGTGTTCAGGCTCTCCGTGGCCCTGTATGTCGTTCTGGCGTCCGGCGAAGTTCCACATGAAGTAGCGCCAGTACATGAAGTTGCACTGGTAGGAGAGGAAGAATCGCAGGTTTTCCCACTGCGTGGGTACCTTCACCATGATGGTCTCTCCGCAGCGGTCGTAAGGCACTTCCTTGCCGTCCACGCCGCCCATCCAGCTTTCGTAGGCGCCTGCGTGGCTGTCGCTGTACATTCGCGGGAAGAGCATATTCTGCGCGTACTTGTAGGAATCCTTTGTGCGCACCACGAAGTATGAGTCCTTCTCGTCCTCCGATGCCTTCTCCTTGCGCTGGTACACGGGTGCGCCTTTCTCCGAAACGGGGCGGCAGTAGTTGCCGTCGCGCTCCAGCGCCACTTGCGACGTGTATGCCTGTCCGTAGAAGAGCGGGCGGTTGCCGTACTGTTCGCGGCCGAGATACTCGCCGAGCGTGAATATGTCTTCGGGCGAGTTCTGGTCCATCGGCGGGTTGGCCGACGAGCGGATTACGGTGACGGCGTAGGTCGAGTAGCCTATCATGAGCATCAGCATGCAGAGCAGCGCGGTGTTCTTTACGCGCACCGTTACGAGCGGCTGCTTCTGCTTGCCCACCTTGCCGTTGAGTATGAACCAGAGGATGGCCAGCACCACGATGCCGATTACGACGGAGCTTGCCCCGTGGCCGTAGAAGGGAATGCCCAGCATGGCCACGGCGAGTAGGAAGGCTATGTTGCCGCGCTTGTCGTTGCGGTTGGAGTATGTCTCGTAGATGGCCCAAATCATTGTGGCGATGAGCAGTACGATGTAGACAATCTCGCCGGTGTTGAACGGGCAGCCGAGCACGTTTACGAACAGAAGCTCAAACCATCCGCCCACTTGGACGATGCCCGGCACAAGGCCGTAGAGCACTGCCGCGAGGATTACGATGGACAAAGCCAGCGCGGCGAGCGAGCCGCGCAGGTCGGCGTTGCCCGTGCGGTGTGGGAACTTGCGGTAGTAGTACACCAGCACAATGGCCGGAACGCAAAGCAGGTTGAGCAGGTGGACACCGATGGAGAGGCCCGTCATATACATGATGAGCACCAGCCAGCGGTCGCTGTGAGGCTCGTCGGCGTGCTCTTCCCACTTGAGTATGAGCCAGAACACCACGGCGGTGAAGGCCGACGAGTAGGCATAGACCTCGCCTTCGACGGCACTGAACCAGAATGTGTCGCTGAAGGTGTAGATCAGTGCGCCCACCATGGCCGATGCCTCGATGGCGATGGCCTTGCCGAGGGTAATCTCGCCAGCCGACTTAACGAGCAGCCTGCGCGTGAGGTGCGATATTGTCCAGAAGAGGAACAGGATGGTTGTGGCCGACAATAGTGCGCTCATGGTGTTGACCATGCGGGCCACCTGCGACGGGTCGCTGGCAAAATGCGAGAACAGGTTGGCCGTGAGCATGAAGAAAGGCGCTCCCGGCGGGTGGCCTATTTCGAGCTTGTAGCCCGTCGTTATAAACTCTGGACAGTCCCAAAAGCTGGCTGTCGGTTCGATGGTGGTGCAATAGACGAAGGCGGCAATGGCAAATGCCACCCACCCGAGGATATTGTCCACAAGCCTGAATTGTTTCATTCTTTAGGATGTATTGTTGTTTTTAGTTCTCGCATTTATGCCGTTGCAGCCCGCAGGCCGTGCCGCAAACGCCGCCGGACAGACCTTCACGCCCGCCGGCTGGTGGCGTGTGGGGCGTATGGCGGGAAAAAGATTGTGGCCAATTGCGCCGCACCTGCCGGGGAGAAGGCCTCCCGGCAACGCGCAACCGACCACGAGGCGGACTTTGCCGCCTGTACTAAACAGCTGCAAAGTTAGCATAAAAAAGAGTAGTTCGGGTTGGTTTTGGCTTTTTTAACCCTAAAATGTCGTTGCGGAATGCCGTCGGTGCCTTTTTGCTAAAATGCCGAAGCCATTATATAAAATAATGTTCGCGAATCAAATGAACAGGTTCGCGCCGTAGATGAGGGCTATATACCTTAGCAGTTTGCCCGTCGTGATGGACAGGATGCTGACGGTCAGGTTGGCCCGCAGCAGGCCGAGCATCACCGTTATGGCGTCTCCCACCACGGGCAGGAAGGCGAAGAAGCCCATCAGCGCCCCCCTGCCGGCCATGAAGCGTTCGGCGCGTTCCATGTCGCTTTTCTTCACGTGCAGGTACCGTTCAATCCATTCCAGCTTGCCGAGCCGCCCAATCCCGTAGTTAAGCATGCTGCCGCCCACGTTGCCGATGGTGCCGTAGACGATGAGCGTCGCCGGGTCCAGCCCGGCGGCGAGCAGCCCAACCATGACCACCTCGCTGCTGAACGGCAGGATGCTTGCGGCGAGGAACGACGAGACGAGCAGGCCCCAGTAGCCGTAGTTCAGGAGAATTTCGTTGAGGGCATCCATAAGTTGAATATTGTGAGTGATATTGCTGCGGCCACGATGGCGCAGAACGCCACGTTGGTGGCGCGTGTCTTTGTCAGTGCCATGAAGTGGCCTATGAGCGGGCTTGTGCCTATGGCCATTGTCTGGATGGCTATGCCGAAGTGCTGCGGCTGCAGCACGGCGAATGCCGCCGACGCGAAGCCTATGGCGGCAAAGCAGTTGTAGAACATCCGGGTGCGTATCTTGTCGTCGATGCGCTGGCGGTGGTAGTGTATGGCCCCGGTCGCCAGCAGTGCCGACGTGAAGGCGAACGTGGCCACTTGGTTGGCCGAGAGCGTGCCGAAGTCGCACACACGCCCTGCCGCGGCAAGCTGCGAGAGATGGTCGGCCAGTGCCTCCAGGCCGCAGGTGTACATCGTTATCGGCACCATCAGCCAGTAGGGCAGGCACACGCCCAGCACCGATGCCATTGCCGTGCGCCAGCCCATGGCGCGCAGCGGGATGGCGAGCAGGAGCCAGAACAGCGGCACGAAATACAGCATCTGTACTTGGAAGAGGCTTGCCACGCCAAGGCTCGCGAAGGCGTAGAACGTGTGGCCGGTGGACAGGCGGTCTTGGTAGCAGCGCAGCAGCACTGCCACCGCGAGGGCGCAGAACAGTCCCGCCCCGGCGTTTGTCACCGAAGGGTTGGGCAGGGTTGCCGCACACGTGAGCGCGATGTATGCCGACGGCACCGCCATGCTGTACACCCGGATGAGCGCGCAGGCGTTGTTCATCTCTGCCATTACGGCCACCGACGCGGCAAAGCAGGCGAACTGCAGCCACAGCCCGCCGCCGAACAGCCCCGCTGCCACCCACGCGGCGGCGGCGTAGGCCGCCGTCGCGGGCAGTGTCATGCGGCTTTCGGCCACTTTGGTTTGCAGGAATGCCATTGGAAGAGGGGTTGTGGAGTTAACAGTGGTGTTGCACGGAGCCTGTGGGCGTATGCCCGCGCTCCGCCGTCTCCCCTCTCGCGCCTTTCCGGTAGGGCAGGCGCGAGGGGGTGGCTTGCCCCTATTCCAAGTCCTTGCCTATGTCGCGGCGGAAGTATTTGCCCTCGAAGTGAATCTTTTCGGCTTCGGTGAACGACTTGCGCAGGGCTTCCTCCCTGTCCTTGCCGTAAGAGCTTACGGCTATCACGCGGCCACCGGCGGTCACCACGCTGCCGTCTTTCAGGGCCGTCCCGGCGTGGAACACGGTGCTGCCCTCCACGTCGCCTATGCCTGTTATGGCGAAGCCTTTCTCGTAGTGCTGCGGGTAGCCGCCGCTCACCATCATCACGCAGACGGCGGCTCGCTCGTCGAACTCCACCGCGCGGCGGTCGAGGTCGCCGGCCGCCACGCCCTCGAAGAGGTCCACAATGTCGCTCTTCAGGCGCAGCATCACAGTTTCCGTCTCCGGGTCGCCCATGCGGCAGTTGTACTCTATCACCATAGGCTCGCCGCCAACGTTGGTCAGTCCGAAGAAGATGAAGCCCTTGTAGTCGATGCCTTCGGCGGCAAGCCCATCTACGGTTGGCCGCACGATGCGGTCTTCCACCTTCCGCATCCACTCCTTCGTGGCGAAAGGCACAGGGCTTACGCTGCCCATGCCGCCCGTGTTCAGCCCGGTGTCGCCCTCGCCTATGCGCTTGTAGTCTTTGGCTTCGGGCAGCAGCTTGTAGTGGCGGCCGTCAGTCAGCGCGAACACCGAGCACTCTATGCCGTCGAGGTATTCCTCAATCACCACGCGGGCCGACGCTTCGCCGAACATCCCGCCGAGCATCTCGCGCAGCTCGGCCTTGGCTTCGTCGAGCGTTTGCAGTATGAGCACCCCCTTGCCAGCGCACAGCCCGTCGGCCTTCAGCACGTATGGGGCGCTGAGGGTCTCGAGGAACGCCAGCCCCTCGTCGAGCTGCGTGCCGTCGAACGTGCGGTAGCGGGCGGTGGGTATGTTGTGCCTCTGCATGAATGCCTTTGCGAAATCCTTTGAGCCTTCGAGCACCGCTCCAGCCTTCGACGGGCCTATCACGGGTATGGCCGCCGTGCGCGGGTCGGCCTTGAAGTCGTCGTAGATGCCCTTTACGAGCGGGTCTTCCGGCCCAACCACAATCATGTCCACGCCGTTTGCTGCGGCAAAGTCCTTCAGGCGGCCGAACTCGCCGGCCCCGATGGCCACGTTTTCGCCGCAGGCCGACGTCCCGGCGTTGCCCGGGGCTATGTACAGCTTGTCCACTTTGGGGCTTTGCGCTATCTTCCACGCGAGGGCGTGCTCGCGCCCGCCGCTTCCTAACAGTAGTATCTTCATTGCGTCAGTTTTTTCTTTGTCAGTGCAAAATTAGCTTTTTGCCCGCAATTGTGCAAATCTCTTGCGGCTAAATAGTCCACATGGCGCAAAAAAACGTTCAGCCGGTGTCATCCTTCCGCCGCGCCCGGCGCGGGGCCGTCGGCCTGGGCTATCTTGTCTGTCGCGCTCTTTATTATGGCCAGCGGCGTGCGGAACTCGTGGGCTATGTGGGTGAAGAAGTTCAGCCTGAAGTCGTTGAGGCTGCGCTCGATCTCCATCTTGCGGCGCAGGCTGCGGCCATGGCCGGGAGCAGCAGCGGCAGGAGCGCCTTCAGTGTGGTGTTTGTGGTCATGCTGTTTGCAAGCCGGTTTCAGTTGTGGTGTGCAAATGTACTAAAAAAACTCGCAAACGCAGTCATGCGGCGTTGAAAACCGCCCCGGCTCAGGCCGTGAGGGGCGTTGCCGGAGTCGCGCCTTGGCCTAATGGTGGGCAGGATGGGGGCAGGGGGGCTTGTCGATGGATTTTGTGATTGTTAATTTTTGACGCCCGCTTAACATTAACAGTGTTAAAATGCGGCGGTTTGCGCCGCGTCGTGTAACTGCCTGGCTGGCAGCGCGTTGCCGAACGTGCCGTTTTGGAAGGCAAAACGGCACGTTTCAGCACCTGAAACGTGCCGTTCCGCAGGCCGATATGTGCCGTTTTGCAACGCAATCCGGCCCTTGGCGTGAATCGGCGTGGCCGGGGCCGGGTTTTAGTTGAATATTTGCAAGCAGCGGGTAGCCCACAAGGGGTGGGGCAGGAGGGTCGCGGCCTGGCCTGCGTGATGAAAAATATGTAGGGCTTTTTGCAGGCCGTTAGAGATAAAAGTGCTATCTTTGCATGGGATAAGCTGCACTCGGCAATTTGAAAACAAGTTTTCACTGCGCCCGTTAGCGTTATCTTTCAGCACACTATATGCAAGCGTTTGACACACACCCAGGCAAAAAGATGAAAGTCACTAAAAGAAGATTTACGCTCGGCTTCATGGCCGCAGTCGCGGTGCTGGCGTTGGTGAGGTGCGCCTTCCCCGGCGTGGCCGAGCCTGCCAACCCACGCTCGGCGGCGCAGCAGGTGGCCGAGGCCGACACGTCGGCTGCGGCAGCAGGGGCGGAGCCGGTGCCGGCGGCGCGGTTCCTCGGCCCCGGCGGCAAGCCCGCCAGGCACAGGATATACAGCGTGCCGTCGTTCCGCAACACGTTTCCCGACAACAACGACGTGCAGCTCGAGGCAGCAAGGCGCCACGGCGTGCCGCCGGTGCAAGACCGCAAGGAGGCCGAGAAGCGCATGGACGAGCTGGTGTACGTGGGCAGCAACCCTTACTTCCACGTTGACAGGCTAAGCAGCAGCATCCCATACCTCGTGCCGCGGGCCTCGGTGTTGCTGCAAGACATCGGCAGGGCATACTTCGACAGCCTCTACATAAAGGGCATACCACTGCACAAGCTGATAGTGACGAGCGTGATGCGCACGAAGGACGACGTGAGGAAACTGCGCACGCGCAACGGCAACGCCACCGAGAACAGCTGCCACCTCTACGGCACGACATTCGACATCTGCTACAACCGATACAAGACCGTGGCCGACCCCGACGGCCCGCAGCTCCGCCCCACGCGCAACGACACGCTGAAGTGGGTGCTCAGCGAGGTGCTGCGCGACTTCAGGGAGCAAGGCCGCTGCCACGTAAAATACGAGGTGAAGCAGGGCTGCTTCCACATAACGGTCAACAACTGACGGCTGCCCGTGGCCGCCTCGCGCCGCTTTTCGCCGCGCGAAGCGGCCACGCGCCTGCGGTGGAACAAAAAAAACGGATTTTTCTTGTATTTTAGGAGCAAAAGGATTATATTTGCAAACAGGAACGAATTTTATGTTATTTACTAATCGAAAAAGAAACTAACTTATGGATGAAAAGAGAGTGTACACCTTCGGCAACGGTAAGGCCGAGGGGCGTGCGGACATGAGAAACTTGCTTGGCGGCAAAGGCGCGAACCTGGCCGAGATGAACCTGATCGGCGTTCCGGTGCCGCCGGGATTCACCATCACCACCGACGTGTGCAACGAATACTTCGCAAAGGGGCGCGACATGGTGGTCGGGCTGCTTAAGGACGACGTGGCGAAGGCCGTGAGCCACATCGAAGGACTCATGAACTGCAAGTTCGGCGACGTGGAGAACCCGCTGCTCGTCAGCGTCCGCTCCGGCGCACGCGCCTCGATGCCCGGCATGATGGACACCATCCTCAACCTCGGACTCAACGACGACGTGGTGGAAGGGCTCGCACGCAAGACCGGCAACGAGCGCTTCGCCTACGACAGCTACCGCCGCTTCGTGCAGATGTACGGCGACGTGGTGCTGGGCATGAAGCCTGCCAACAAGGAAGACATCGACCCCTTCGAGGCTATTATAGAAAAGGTGAAGGCGCAGCGCGGCATCACGCTCGACAACGAAATGAGCGTGGACGAGCTGAAGCAGCTCGTGACGCTGTTCAAGAAGGCCATCAAGGAGCGCACCGGCAAGGACTTCCCCGCCGACCCGATGGAGCAGCTCTGGGGGGCAATCTGCGCCGTGTTCGACAGCTGGATGAACGAGCGCGCCATACTCTACCGCAAGATGGAGGGCATACCCGCAGAGTGGGGAACGGCCGTCACGGTCATGGCGATGGTCTTCGGCAACATGGGCAACACCTCGGCCACCGGCGTTTGCTTCAGCCGCGACGCCGCCACCGGCGAGAACAGGTTCAACGGTGAGTACCTGGTGAACGCACAGGGCGAGGACGTCGTTGCCGGCATCCGCACCCCGCAGCAGATCACCAAGGAAGGCTCGCTGCGCTGGGCCGCACAGCAAGGCATCCCCGAGGACGTCCGCGCAAGCAAGTACCCCTCGATGGAGGAAGCCATGCCCGAAATCTACGCACAGCTCAACGCCCTGCAGGACAAGCTGGAGAAGCACTACCACGATATGCAGGACATGGAGTTCACCGTGCAGGAAGGCAAGCTCTGGTTCCTGCAGACGCGCAACGGCAAGCGCACCGGCACCGCAATGGTGAAGATTGCCATGGACTTGCTGCGCGAAGGCGAAATCGACGAGAAGACGGCATTGGAGCGTTGCGAGCCTAACAAGCTCGACGAGCTGCTGCACCCGGTGTTCGACAAGGAGGCGCAGAAGAAGGCCCGCGTGCTCACTCGCGGCCTGCCCGCATCGCCGGGAGCCGCCTGCGGCCAGATCGTGTTCTTCGCCGACGATGCCGCAGAGTGGCACGCCAAGGGCCACCAGGTGGTGATGGTGCGCATAGAGACCAGCCCCGAAGACCTTGCAGGTATGTCGGCGGCAGAAGGCATCCTGACCGCACGCGGCGGAATGACGTCGCACGCAGCTGTGGTTGCCCGCGGCATGGGCAAGTGCTGCGTGTCGGGCGCAGGCGCAATCAACGTAGACTACAAGGCACGCACCGTAGAGATTGACGGCACCGTGCTCAAGGAAGGCGACTACCTGTCGCTCAACGGCTCTACGGGCGAGGTTTACTACGGCGAGGTGAAGACCAAGCCAGCCGAGGTGACCGGCGACTTTGCCGAGCTTATGGCCCTTTGCGACAAGTACACCAAGCTCGTGGTGCGCACCAACGCCGACACGCCGCACGACGCAGAAGTGGCACGCAAGTTCGGAGCCGTGGGCATCGGACTCTGCCGCACAGAGCACATGTTCTTCGAGAACGAGAAGATCAAGGCCATGCGCGAGATGATTCTTTCCGACACAGTGGAGGGAAGGAAGAAGGCGCTCGAGAAGTTGCTGCCCTACCAGAAGCAGGACTTCTACGGCATACTGAAGGCAATGGACGGCTATCCCGTCAACATCCGCCTCTTGGATCCGCCACTCCACGAGTTCGTTCCCCACGACCTCGCCGGCCAGGAGGCCATGGCAAAGGAGATGGGCGTCTCCGTTCAGGAGATACAGCACCGCGTAAACAGCCTCAGCGAGCACAACCCGATGCTCGGCCACCGCGGTTGCCGACTTGGGAACACCTATCCTGAAATCACGGCTATGCAGACCAGGGCCATCCTCGGCGCCGCAATACAGCTCAAGAAGGAAGGATACGACCCGCATCCAGAAATCATGGTGCCGCTCATCGGCATCGTAAACGAGTTCGACGAGCAGGAGAAGGTTATCCGCGAGACGGCCAAGGAACTCTTCGCAGAGGAGGGAGTGGAGATACCGTTCCGCGTCGGCACAATGATAGAGATACCGCGTGCCGCCCTTACCGCTGAATTTATTGCCAAGAAGGCCGAGTATTTCAGCTTCGGAACGAACGACCTCACGCAGATGACGTTCGGCTACAGCCGCGACGACATCGCAAGCTTCTTGCCCGCATACCTTGAAAAGAAGATTCTTGCCGTAGACCCGTTCCAGGTGCTCGACCAGCACGGAGTGGGCCAGCTCATAAGCATGGCAGTGGAAAAGGGTCGCCAGACGCGCCCCAACCTCACCTGCGGCATCTGCGGCGAGCACGGCGGCGAGCCTTCGTCGGTTAAGTTCTGCCACAGGGTGGGCCTCAACTACGTGAGCTGCTCTCCGTTCCGCGTGCCTATCGCACGCTTGGCTGCGGCGCAGGCTGCTGTTGAGGATACGCTCTAAGATTAGAAGCCCTCAGGCTAAATATTTCTAAATCATAATAT
>CALUMB010000011.1 GCA_944321645.1 uncultured Prevotella sp. | reverse complement strand
TGAATAGGGGAAGGTCAGCACCGTGCCTGTGTTGGCTGATACGTCGGAGAGGTCGAACGAGTAGATGCACCCGTCCGTGCTCGACGAATAGCTCAGCCCGGCGTAGAACGTCTGGGCCGAAACGTTCAGCGCGAATGACATCGCAAACGCGGAGAACAGTGAACAAAGTAGTTTTTTAACCATAAATTAAAGTTTTAAAATTAAACTTGGCATCACAAAAATAAATAAAAAAGGGTATATTGGAAGAAATTTTGCAAACAAATGATAAGGCAAACGGGGAAAAATTGACATAAATCAAGTATTTCAGGGGTGTTGGTTAATTTTTGAACGCGATGCAAAGCGTTGCCGAAGCGGGCCGGCTGCGTGGCGCCGCAGCCCAACGAAAAAAACGGGAGCCTGCCGCAGCGGCCTTCGTTGGCCGCCGGCGGACAAGCTCCCGAAAACAATGAAAAAGTGTCGTTAGTTAATGTTGTCCGAAATCAGGTTCTCGCCGGTCATGTCGGCAGGCTGCTCCAGGCCCATGATGTGGAGTATGGACGGGGCCACGTCGGCCAGGCGGCCGTCTTTCACCGTCGCGCTGTTGTTGTCGGTGACGTAGATGAACGGCACGGGGTTGAGCGAGTGGGCCGTGTTGGGCGTGCCGTCGGCGTTGATGGCGTTGTCGGCGTTGCCGTGGTCGGCTATGATAATGGCCTCGTAGCCGTTGGCCTTGGCTGCCTCGATGACCTCGCGCACGCAGTTGTCCACTGCCCACACGGCCTTGGCTATGGCGTTGTAAACGCCGGTGTGGCCCACCATGTCGCCGTTGGCGAAGTTGACCACGATGAAGTCGTACTCCCCGGTGTTGATGGCTCCCACGAGCTTGTCCTTCACCTCGTATGCGCTCATCTCCGGCTTGAGGTCATACGTGGCCACCTTGGGCGACGGCACGAGTATGCGGTCCTCGCCCTCGAAGGGAGCCTCGCGGCCTCCGTTGAAGAAGAAGGTCACGTGGGCGTACTTCTCCGTCTCCGCCGTGTGCAGCTGCCGCTTGCCCTGCTTGCTCAGGTATTCGCCCAGGGTGTCCTCCACGTTCTCCTTGGGGAAGAGCACGCTTACGCCGGTGAACGACGCGTCGTAGGGTGTCATGCAGTAGTATTGCAGCCCCTTGATGGTGTGCATTCCCTCCTCGGGCATATCCTGCTGTGTCAACACCTGCGTGAGCTCCTTTGCGCGGTCGTTGCGGAAGTTGAAGAATATCACCACGTCGCCCTCCTGTATCGTGCCGTCCACGGTGGAGTTGTTAATCGGCTTTATGAACTCGTCGGTCACGCCCTCGGCGTAGCTCTCCTCCATGGCTTTCACCATGTCGGCTGCCTGCTTGCCCTTGCCCTCGGTGAGCAGGTCGTAAGCCTCCTTTACGCGGGCCCAGCGCTTGTCGCGGTCCATGGCGTAGAAGCGGCCCACGATGCTGGCTATGCTTGCGCCGTTGGCCCGGCAGTGCTCCCCGAGGTCGCGTATGAAGCCCACGCCGCTCTTCGGGTCGGTGTCGCGGCCGTCCATGAAGCAGTGTACGTAGGTCTCCTTCAGGCCGTATTCCTTGGCAATCTCGATGAGCTTGTAGAGGTGGTCGAGCGACGAGTGTACGCCGCCGTTGCTCGTCAGGCCCATCAGGTGGAGCTTCTTGCCCTGCTCCTTGGCGTAGGTGTATGCGCTCACGATGCCGGGGTTCTGCATGATGGAGCCGTCCTTGCAGGCGCGGTTGATCTTCACGAGGTCTTGGTAGACGATGCGGCCCGCGCCGATGTTGAGGTGGCCCACCTCGGAGTTGCCCATCTGGCCGTCGGGCAGGCCCACGTCCTCGCCCGAAGCCTGGAGCTGCGAGTGTGCGCTCACGGCCGTCAGATAGTCGAGATAAGGAGTCGGGGTGTTGTAAATCACGTCGCCCGCGCCGTGTTTGCCGATGCCCCATCCGTCGAGGATCATCAGCAGTGCTTTCTTTGCCATAATGTGTTACCTTATTAAATAAACGTTCGTTCTGGCCGCAAAGTTAATAAATTCGCGCCACGTGGCCAAATGCCAACGTATAAAAGCGGTTAACGCCGGGCCGCGGGGCCTGTGCGGGCAGCATAGATGCCGTGCGCGAGGAACGCGGAAACCGCCTCGCAAGGAGCCAAAATTGTGGGCCGCCCCTTACGCCGTTTCGCGGAAAAAGTGTACTTTTGCGGCAGAAAACGAGCATACTCCATGGCCAAAGGAACCATCGACACATATAGCCCGAACATTGCGGCAGAAGCTTTCGGCGACTACGCCGGGCTACTGCGGCAGATAAGGCAACGGGTGAGGCTTGCCCAGCAACGGGCAATCTACACCGCCAACGAAGAGACACTGCGGATGTATTGGGACATCGGCGGACTGCTGCAACGCCGCATCGAAGCCGACGGCTGGGGAAAGAAGACCCTACAAAGGCTGGCAGACGACTTGAAGAACGAGCATTCGGCCATAAAAGGATTCACCGTGCGCAATATGCAGCACATGATGCAATTCTTCAAAGAGTACAACCAAGAGCTGACAATGACAAAAAGCGGCAATCCTCCAATTGCGAAATCAGCGATTTCGCAATTGCCGGAATACAACTTCACCCTGCCTATCAAGCACCTAAGCTGGTCTCACAACCTCATCATAATGAAATATGTCAAGGACATACGCGCCCGCTACTGGTATATGATGAAGGCCATAACCGGACACTGGACAACACGCTACCTGCAAGAAGCCATACGCCTCGACCACTACGGCAAACACGGCGCACTGGCAAACAACTTCGGCGAGACGCTACCTGCACCCGAAGCCAGCGAGGTAACGTCGATGCTCAAAGACCCATACATATTTGATATGCTCACGTTCACCGACCAGTACAACGAGCGCGACGTCGAAATCGGGCTTGTGCGCCACGTCGAGAAGTTCCTGCTGGAGATGGGGGCAGGCTTCGCCTTCATGGGTAGGCAATACCACATCGAGGTGTCGGGCGACGACTACTACATAGACCTGCTCATGTACAACGCATTCATGCACAGATACTTGGTGATAGAACTCAAAGACACCGAGTTCAAGCCAGAGTACATCGGGAAACTCAACTTCTACTGCTCCGCCGTCGACGACACCTTATGCCACGAGGGCGACCACCGCACCATTGGTCTGCTGCTCTGCAAGACCAAAGACCGCATAAAAGCCGAATACGCACTGCGCGACATCAGCAAGCCCATCGGAATATCAGACTACGAACTGGGGCAGGCACTACCCAAAGACATAAAAGGCAGCCTGCCCACCATAGAGGAGATAGAAAAAGAGTTGGAAGCAGGCGGACTGTAAAACGGCCACCCGACCAACACACACCGCCGACAACAGAAAGCGGCAGCACGAAACGACAACACTGGAAGAAAGATTGTAGAAATGGAAACAAGGAAGAGGAGCAAGGAGGAGTGGGCGCGGCGTTACGCCGCGTTCGTGGTGATACTGTTCGTGATAGCCTTCGGCACGTCGCTGTCCATCAGGGCCAACCTCGGGTCGTCGCCCATATCGGCGCCGCCCTACGTGCTGTCGCTCGTGCCGGGCGTGGGGCTTACGATGGGCCAGCTCACCATACTGATGCACGTGTTCTTCATAGCCGCGCAGGTGGCCCTGCTGCGCCGCGACTTCGAGCGGCGGCAGTGGCTGCAGATAGCCGTGTCGTTCCTCTTCGGCTTCTACACCGACCTGACGATGTGGCTCACGGGCTTCCTCCAGGTGCCAGAGAGCCTGCCGGCGGCCATCGGCCTGCCCCTGCGCCTGGCCGAGCTGCTGCTGGGCGGCGCGGTGCTGGCCTTCGGCATAGCCATGGAGGTGCGCTGCGACTCGCTCATGCTCGCGGGCGAAGGCTTCCCGCTGGCCATAGCAAAGTTCACCGGGCGCGACTTCGGCAAGGTGAAGATATGCACCGACACGCTGCTCGTCTGCATAGGCGCGGCGTTCATGCTCATAAACTTCGGCCGGTGGGACTGGGCCATGGTCGGCCCCGGCACGCTCATATCCATGTTCTACGTGGGCATGATGGTGCGCGTCATCGCGCCCCACATAGCCTGGCTCGACCGCCTGCTCATCCCCCACCCCGCCCGCAAGGCTGCCCCCGCAGCCGCTCCCGGCCCGCAGGGCGGCCACCTCGTGGTGGCCATAGCCCGCACCTACGGCAGCGGCGGCAACGACGTGGCCCGCGAGGTGGCCCGCCGCCTCGGCTGCCCCTGCTACGACCGCCAGCTGGTGGACCTCGCCGCCCGCCGCCTCGGCTACGCCACGGAGGCCGTGGAGCGCAGCGAGCAGAACATATCCACGGCGCGGCTGTGGGAGATAGTGGCCGCCAACACCGGCATACCGCAGTCGATGAACCCATCCAAGGACGACGCCATCTTCGTGGCCCAGAGCCGCGCCATACGCGAGCTTGCCCACCGCGGGCCGTGCGTCATCGTGGGCCGACTGGCCGGATGGGTGCTGCGCGACCGGCAGCAAGTGCTCCGCGTGTTCGTCACCGCCGCCCCGGCCAACGCCGCACGCCGCATAGCCTCGCGCCTCGGCCTAAGCCCCGACGAGGCAGCACGCAAGGCAGCACGCGTAAACACAGGCCGCGCCAACCACTGCCGCCACTACACAGGCCGCCCGTGGGCCGACCCCTCGGCCTACGACCTCACCATCTGCACCGACCACATCGCCGCCTCCACCGCAGCCGAGATGATTGTGCAGGCCGCCAAGGCCGTGGCCGCCAATGGCAGCGACGCCGCAGGCGGCAAGTGTTAACCAACGCTAAAAGCCGCGTTTCCGCCGCCACTCCGTAACCGCCTGGCTTACAGCGCATTGCAAAACGCCCCGTTTTACGTTCCAAAACGTGCCGTTTCGCAATGCAAAACGTGCCGTTTCAGCCCCCAAAACGACCCGTTTTGGAAAGCGAAACGGCACAAAGCGCCAAGCAACCCGCACGGGTTAAGATTCGTTAACACACGCTTGCGTGGATTCACCCAAGCCCCATCTCCTGCCACACGGCTATATGCACAAAAGCAATTGCCATCAAATTGTCACTGCCCCGGCAATGGCTTCCATAATCAAAGGGAGCGTGTATTTGCAAACAGCGCAGCCAATAAACATTGGGAAACGCCCCATTCAACTCTCTTAAACAGCACGAATCGCAAGCCCAAACGGGCCGTCTTGCCAAGCAAAACGACCCGTTCAACTATACATAAAAAATCAAGCAGTTGTGCGCCACGACCTCAACCGACCACATTGAAACGCACCGTATTAGTAGAAGTGAGGTTTCCCAAGGAACTTGAAACAGAAATTACAAGTTTAAACTCGTGTTCACCCAAAGGCTGATTTTCTATTGGAAAGCTAAACCTATACGGAGGGATGGATGTCGCTCCGAACATAACGCCGTCCCAATAGTACTCAGCCTTAGTGATGGACGCATCGATTGTTGTAGCGTCTGAAATGGCAACCGAGCCTGATAAGGTTTCCCCATTGCGTATTTCGCTGTTGGCGTGGGCTGCATTGTCATACGATAAAACAAAGTTGAGCGCAAATGGTTCCTCCAAGACGGTCACTTTTATATCAAATGTGTAAGTCATATCAGTATAACCCTCGCCTTTTACATAAATCTTCAACTTAAGTTCGTGCTCGCCTATTGATTGCCCCTTCAGCAGATAGCCCAAGGAGAAAGGCGCTACGGTCGAAGACGCTATGGGATTGCCATCAAAGAAGAAGTCCACCCTATCAATGTAAATCCCTGACGAACTTTTAGACTCATCAATACTGATACCGCCTAACTTCAGCGTCTCCCCATTTGCAGCAAATGTCCAGAGATCTTCAAACAAGAAATTTGCCGTGGGCGTAGCGGGTATGACTAAGGTTTCTTCGTCGTCGCTACAAGAGACCAGCGACACCGAACCCAAAATGCCGAATAGGCAAATGCCCAAAAAACTAATTAATTTTCTCATACACTAAAAAATATTTGGTTGGTTTTCATTCTAACATAAACAGCTTTCCACTGCTAAATATCAAAACATATACGACAAACTAAAGGCCATGTCCTTATTCTGATAAACGCTATATTCATCAGAAGAAGACATATTTACCAGCCCCTTCGATGCAGCGAAATTCAGCTGCACCATATAAATCCTAATGCCAGCTCCATATTCGAGCGAGGCGTTAAACCGCTTCCAATCCGGGAACATATCGCTTCCATACACATCGTCTACGGTCACATCATAATTGTGGTCATTCTCATCTATCATCCTATACGATGCGGCAAGTCCGCAATCAAGCCCGATTCCACCGAAGAAAAACAGTTGGAACGCTTCCGAAAAGTTCAGCCTATATTCAAGGTGTACAGGAAGATAAAGGCTATGTTCCATAACATCCTCATGGTATTCGCCGTAATCATCAGAAAGGGTCTCGCCGCGAGTATAATAAAACTCATAAAACAACCCCGTGTTTAAGCCGAAGCCAAACTTGAACTGCGGCTCCACGCGCACTCCGACTTGCAAACCGTTCATTCGCTTTGAGTCTTCCCAGATGCCATACTTTATGGATTCGCCACCAGCCTTGGCCTGCCATTGCTTAGATACATAGCCAACAGAAAGCCCGGCTATCTTATAATCGTCGACAGGAGGGTTGAACGGCCTCCTATACCGACGTGAGCTATAGCCTGAGCTCGTGCTTACGCCCACACTCGGGGTTTGCGTGGCGGAGGTGACAGGAGGCTTTGCCGACTGAACAGGCCGGACAGGAGCGACAGGCAAGGCAGGCTGGGTTGGGTGGACTGGTTGGGCTGGTTGGGCTACGGCAGTTTCGCCTATACCATCCGTGGGTGTTTTGCCATCAAGCATATCGACAACTTCCTGCCGCGATTTAACAAACGGGTACATATTCAATATCATTGCATAGTATTCGATTTGCTGCTCAAGGCCATCACCCTCAAGCGACTTACGCAACCAAGACTTACCTTCGGCACTTTTGCCCGACTCCACAAGCAAACGCCCATAGTGCACCATGCCGACAGAATTTCCAGACTTTGCGGCTTTTTCATACCACTTCATGGCCTGTTGATTATTGTTCCTGATTTTTTCTTCAACAATACCCGATATTACAAACGCAGGCGGATAACCCAATTCTGCCGCCTCAAACAGCCTCTTAATCCCTTCGTCATCCGCAAACATCCCGTCAGGAATATCTTCATTGTGAGAAAAAACAAATATCAGAAATTTAGCTTCCGCGCTTCCCAACGCACTTGCCTTCTCAAGGTAAGACACAGCTTTTGCGTAGTCTTGATATTGGGAAGACGCCACGAAGAAAGTTCCCAGCGACATATAAGCCCCGCATTTTTGAAACACGTTTAGATCCGACTGCGAATTTACTACTTTCTCTAACAACAAGGCATAGGGAGCAATCTTATTCCAATCTCCATTTTCCGTTTCAACCATCATTCCAGAACAGGCAATCAAAAAATCATCTTTTGACAATTCCGCCAACTTAAATGCCTTTTTAAAATCGTTCATGTACATTGCCGCAGAAACAGCCAAGAGATAGCACCTTTTCTGCAACGACTCGTCGTTTCTTTCTTTTTGGATTGAAACCTCAAACAAGCTTATGGCCGTCTGATAGTCCTTTTCCGAAAAAGCCTCAACCGCATTGAGAAAGTTGATGTAAGCACCATTGTCGGTTATGACCGCTGTTATTTTCTTATGCAACACATCATAGACTATTTTCTTCGGGGTGCTTATCCTCAATGTGGGATAATTCTGCACCACGTCAAAGACTATGTAATAATTAGACGCGCCAACGGCATTTATGTCGGCAATGGCAACTTCGTTAATCGCCGAGCCGTCAACATTTCCCCAATGCGTATTAACGGTCAATGTCGGCTCCACGTATATTTTACACTTTGCAAGGTCTGGGGCACTAATTTCTGTTTGGAGCGCACCTTTATAATGTTTTTGCACATACATAAAAAAGCTTACGGCCTGTTCCTCTTCGCCAGTAAAGTCATTGAAGAAAGCTGTACCCCTGCCACCCATCGCTTCGTAAAGTTGCGTGTCCAAAAGCCGTTCGCCTCCGAAATAGCGTTCTATCATTCCACACACATTTTTTACTGCGCCCAAAGCTTCTTGCTTTTGGGCTTCAGTCGGCTCTTGGGCATTGGCGAATAGCGGCAATGCAGCAAACAAGGCCAAGAAAATCCTCTTCATATTTCAATCACGTTTTAGTTTGACTATCTCACTTATCAGCCATCCTTTATTATAAGAGTTGCGGTTTTCGTGTCGCTCGACGGAAAAGCTGTATTCAGGCAAACGGAAATGATATATAACGTTGCTCACCTTCCCGATTTTGCCTCGGCCAGAAGCCAAAATCCAATCAAGCACTGCCAACGGATTCGGCACATAGCCTTTGGAAAACATTGCACGCACAGACTTTGCGTTGAGATTCATGTCTTCCGGCAACGACATAAACGACGTTCCATGGGCATTCGGCAGTATCATGACCTTTGTGTTAAACGAATCGGCAAGACATTTAAACAAAGGCGACTCAACCATAGAAATCACCCACTTAAAATAATTACCCTCTATGCGCTCAGTACTTAGCCATAAATGCATTGGGTATGCCTTGCCACCAAAGGTAATCGACGAAATGGCCTCGGCACACCATATCGTATCTCCATAATGAATTTTGGCATCCACCCTCATCACATAATCCAAGAATTCAGTAGCTAAGGAATCAAGCGACATATTTTTCCTGCCGAACTTTTCAAAATCGAACAGCGTCATAAGGTTTTTACGCTTCAGCGACTGGGCATCAGAGCCACCAGATTCTGCTACAGAGTCTGTTACCAAGGGTTCCCCTTGGGCGGAAACGGCATCGCCCTTGTAATCCGTCTCATAATTGAAACGCCTAAAAAACTCGTCTATCTGCTTAACCTTAAACTGCAATGCCTGCTCGTCGATGACCACCGGGAGCATTTGCGCCTTGGCATAACAGATGCACATGAACGCCAAAAGCGGAACAAAAACAAATCTTTTCATGTCGTCACGTATCTTCATTTAAGTTTTTGCGTTTGTGCCACATTTATGTCTCCAAACTTCATTTCCCAATGTGTTCCCACACTGCCGTCTGGCACGCGCCTTATCTCAACATGCACCTCTTTTTGCGTCTCGTCGCCGTATGCAATCTGTTCGCCAATCCTTCCTTCAAAATATTGGAAGAAAGTACAAGTTGCCACATACACGCCCTCCCTACCGTAGACTGGCATGAAATTGCTGACAAAGCAAGTCTTTGCCTTGGTTATCCTTACAGAAGTATAGCCTTTCAAATCGCGCAAATTCCTTAGGTATTGCTTTAGCGTCGGATTGCTAACCCTAATGCCGTTAGGAGTAAGCGAAGACACCTGCATAGTCACGGCTGCATGCTTCTGCCCTGTGGCTGGGTCTGTCCATGGGTCGCCATCGCCAAGGAACATTTCAGGTATCGTTTCTACGTAATGGTTCCTTATTTCCCATTCCTGCTCTTTGTCGGCGATGATTTCCATACCCATCTGCAATGCGTCAATGCGCTCTTGGCATTGCTTAGTGAATGCCTGCAATTCTTCTTTTGACAGTTCCTGCGCCCATACACGAGAAGCGCAACAAACCAGCAACAATGCCAATACTGCTAAATGTTTCATTTTATTATTGTTTCTATTCATAATGTATTTCATGGACTTTGGCATAAGACAACTTTCCACTTGCATCGTTCTTAGTTTCCAAGACTACGACTTGCGCCATATTTGCCGCAATGCTCAAATAGTTCAGGTAACCCTTTGCCGAAGCCGTGTTTACGATAGTGCTGTTATCGCACCCTACGACTTGCACTTTTGCGCCACCAGAAAAACGCTGCAACGCAGCCTTTATATTCTTTATGCGGTCTATTTTCGGCACATCCCGATTGCCTACGATTGTCAAGGCATAGGCCAAGTCGTCTCGCAAATTAGTTGGCGCATCGTTTGATTGCGCTGGCTGGGTCGGAGCAGGCGACGGGGCATGGCTCGCAGGTGGAGTCGCAGCTGCAAGGCTTGCATCATATATCGGCTCTTGAGGGGCTTCGCCTTCCCTGCGCTTGCCCTCCTCGGTCATTTCTTTCGTCATAACTATCACGTCGTCGAGTAGGCGTTCCCAACTGATTTCCGCCCCCAAGTCGACATAAGCCTGCAATATTTCGCGAAAGCATATCGTAAATGCGCCACCTGCCGGGTAGCTATAAGAAGTCTGGCCTGCCTTACTCGATGTTACTATCAAACCACCCTTGACATTAAGGAACAAATCTTTGTATGTTTTTTCCACGCCCTTAGATATTATGGTGGCCCCCTTCGACGCTGCCCCAGGGTTGTGGTAATAATTCTCATCAGCCTTGTTGCATAGGTCGCCCATCACAATAGCAAGCCTCGGCGACTTAGCCATGACACGCCGATAGACTTCTTCAAGAGAGAATAGCTGTTCGGTTCCAGTCCAGGCACCATGCGTAAGAATCATCTCAGGGTATCGGCTCTTTTCATCCATCGCCCTCGCCCCATGGCCAGAATAATAAAAGAAAACAATATCATTTGAGCCACAAGAGAGCTGCGCCAAAGCCTGTTCGACGCCAGCCGGGCTAAAGCCTTGTCCCGGACCATAATAATAATATTTCTTCAGGCCATAGCCTATCGACTTAGCGATGGTGGTCATCTCGACATTCATGTATTGGAAATCATTTTCCACCGAAGCCCCTATCGTTGCGTCCTCGGTGTTTGCAAAAATAATGGCATGCAAAGTTTGCCCTGCCGCACGTTCAACTACCGCGAGGACAAACAAAGCAACAATCAACGTCTTTTTCATTTTTCAGTTCCTTCTACCAAACGTTCAAAATATTCTTCACCTGGGAACATCCCTAAACACCATCTTGCCATTGGCCGTGAACCACGCATCATAAAAACCTTAAAGTTTCCGCAGGCATCAGATATTTTTATCTCGCCAGTAACAAACGACACAAGAGCGTATGCCTTACGATGGCCTTTTATAAATTCAAGCGCGATGTTCGGATGGAACGGATGGCGCACCAACGGATAATCGGCCATGTACCATTGCCTGTCAGACAGAATAAACCACAATACACTTAGATCGCTTTTACTCACACACCCAAGATTTCTCTTTACAGCATACCCTAACAAACTGTCACACTTCGCTCCCAAGGTATCGCCTCCCCGAACAAAATCGGCCATGTCATACAAGCGGACAGAGTTTGCGCCAAAGACAATTGCATCAACCGAATCGTTAAATACCGGAGGCACTGTGTCAACGGTCACGCGAGCTACGCAACTATCAGAACAAGATTGGCCTATCATGGAACACGAAACGGCACACGAAAATAGAGGCAAGAGACACATACCGCTCTTTGCCAACAACTTGTCAAGCAACATAACGTCAAATTTTCTCTAATACAACGAACTTGGAGCCTCTTCTTCCTCGGGCCGCGTCGCGCGCTCAAGCACATGGACAAGGCCGACGGAAGTGATTATGTTCAGCCGACTATAATCGGAACTGAAGCACATCTTCACATTTTTGTAAGAGCCTCCTCCCATCATAGCCATAGTCGCTTCAGCCGCGCCCCACGAATAAGCACGCGCATTGGGGCTGCTTTCGTCTAAGTAAAACCCCTTGTAGGTTATAACGTCGCCGTTGCGGCCAGCGTAGCGAGAATAAAAACCAGTGCCATTGCCATTCTCATCGGTAAAAGGCACGGCAACCGACATTCCGGACGCGAACGTGACAAAGAACTCACGCCCGTTGTTAAAATTCCTTTTTGTCCTGACGCCGTTCGAGTTGACAGTGCAGACGTACTTGTAATAGTAAGTTCCATCCGACGAAATCCGCTTAAAATTAATTAGCCCGGCCGAAGCAGCCATTGCCACGACAAAAGCAAAGGCAAAAACAATTAGTCTTTTCATAAAATATAATCTTTAAATTGCAATAAATCACCTCGTGCGCAACCTGCCGCTTCCGAAACATAGGCCACAATTCCCAGTTCCGCCGCAAACAGGGCAGTTCGACACTATGGTATGGCCATCGGTGTATATTGACTCCGAGCGCATCTTGCCACTCCCACCACAGCTGCGACACCGGCCACTCCCGCCACAGCTCGAGCAAGTCTTATACCCGGAATCGCCACCAGACGGGCCTGAGGAAGGTGTGACCGCAGGCGGCACAACCACAACAGTGCCACCTTGGGCACCTGCACCGGCATGGGAACGGGCTTGTGCGCCATCTGACGCCGTAGTGCGCTGGTAGACATACGTCACGCCACCAAGCCTGACATTCAACCTCGAATAGTCGCTGGAAAAATAATAATGGGCATTGCCGAAATATCCATTGCCATAATAACAATGCAGGCCGTTTGCATCTTTAACAAAGCGCACGAACTTGCTGCCTGTGGCATAGCCTGACTTGTCGGATTCATACAAGCCGTTGCTGTTGAACGTGATATAATGAGCATCGTCGTTCGCACTTTTCCTGACACCTCCATCAACGATCATCACGCGCTTGTAACGGTATGTCTGACCAAACGAAGATTGGGGCAGACAACACACTGACAACAGAAAAGCAAGACAAAACTTTACCATCATCCCTTAACGGACTATGCTTGCAATTCCCGCTGGCAAGCGCATTAACGATTTGAAGCTACGGCACAAAAAAAAGCGCGGGAACTGTACCTGCTGCTCATTCCCGCTATCAAAGGCTCTCGCATTGCCCGCTTCGTAGGAAGAGCAACACCAGAGCCCACGCCGATACGATTACAACACACCCCTAACGCCATATATGCCACACAACACCGTCTGGCAAAGGACGGCTGTGCCTATATATAGCCGATAAGGGATGCGAATAGTCACATCCCGGAGCATCTACTGTTGCCTTGCCTTGACGAAGCTTGAATTTGCGAGATTCTTGATAGCCAAGAACAAGGCGCACGTAAACGCCTTTTATTATGTCGTGACCCCTCACATACCCGCCACTTCCCCCGATTGCAAAACCAATTGCGCCGGGTTCGGCGTGCGCTCAATTGCCAACATTAAACATAGGCGGGCATTATTGCCCAATATGCTTACTTGGCAACCAAAGATGAGTTGTCGCCGACAAAATTACACAAAAAATATTTAACGGGAAAAATTATAAACAAAAAAGTTTTCAACCAAAGACAAAAGTTTCACAAAACGACATTGAACTCATTTAAACTTTTTACCGAAAGTCTTATTTTACTTCATTACGGGTTTCTTTTCGGTCTGTTCCTCCGCCGTCATTCGTCACGTAGCCCGCTACGCTCTTCATTCCGGCAAAGGAAAAGCCTCGAAAACATTCCCCGGATTGAAATCGCGAAATGTTTAAATGGGTTCATTATTTCAAAATACGACTTGCCATTTTATCGAACTCGGCCATAGCGTCCTTTTTGTCCAAGCCCGCCTTTTCCGCCACGGCAAAAAGGTCTTCCTTTGTTGGCTCGATACTGTCGTTGATTGAGGTGGTGCGGAAACCATTGATGCCATCGCTCGGCAACAAGTCGTATGCCGGGGCAAAACGCCAATCGCCGTCACGATAAATAAAGGCAAAGTTCTTTGCGTGGTCGTCCTTGTTGCCTATCAGATAGTTGAACGCCATAAGGCGGTAAACCTTCCACAATTCGGCCACGCTATGGGTCAACATGGAGCAAACTTGAAATATGTGCGAATAGTCGATGCTGGGCAAACGATAGTCGGCACCGACAAGACCTGCCATGCTCACTACGTGCAGCTTGCCCTTGGGAGTCCTGTCAAAACGCACCACGCCAAAGTACTTGCCCTCGAAAAGCCGCGTCTCCGGCATTTCAATCCCGCATTTCTTGGCAAGAAGCGAATAGTTGTATTCGTCTGTGCCTATACGCTTCGGATCGTTCTTCGCGCGAAACTTCACCAGCCATTCCCTGCCTTCATAACTGGTGGAAATCTTCGGACGCGCTCCGCCGGGAGAGCCGCCACGGTATTGAAACTCTTCTATGCCCTCCCCTGTGTAGTCGTCGCTGTCAAGTATCTGTTCGGCCTCCAAAGCCAACTTCCCGAAATCGGCATAATCCTGCTTACACATAACGCCATTGTCAGGACGGAACTCCAATGCCCCACGCCCCGTCGAGCCGACCAACGCAAGGCGGTCCAATAATGTCAACGCCCGCGGATTGATGCCTTTCCGTTGCAAGTACCGGTCTAAGACAAGCAGCCCCCACCCATCGGGCAGGCTATCGTCAAACACACCGAAGCCCCCTTCAAACGGGCGCGGCCTGGCAATGAACACGCCGCTCCGCAAAGGCAACTCAAACGGAGAGATGGAAAATCCCGAACGGAGCCAATCGGGCGAATACTCAAAAGCGCACAATCCGTCTTTGGCAAGAGCCAACCGCCCGACCAACCGCCCGCCGTATATCACTTCTACCTGCTTGATGTCATTCATTCTTCTTCCCCCTTTTACGTGTAACTCCATGCTCATTCAGCACATCGTCCAACGATTGATATTGCTTCTGCGCAAAAAGGGCATCAAAATCTGCCAAGGCACCAAGGGCGAAGCCAACCTGAAGCAATCCCTTCAAAGATATTTCCCCGGTCTGCTCAAACCTGCGGTATGTGGCAAACTTGAGTCCGGCCCTGGCTGCCATGCCTTCCTGGGTCAGGTTCAACTCCAACCGCCGCGCCTTAACCCGGGCCGCAACCTGCCTGGCCACATCGTTCGGGTTGGCAACATTAAACGCCAATATATTATTCATACACCAAAAATCAGCCTACCAACAAACAACATTTTATTCATTGCAAAGACAGTGCAAGCGAGCGCAATGTGAGCTTGCCCACAAATTGCCACAATATACCATAATGCAAATTTAGTGAAAAGAGTGCGCAATGACAAGTAAAAAACAAAGTTTTTGACATGACATTGCCTGCCATGCCAAACATCGGGAACAAAAATCCGCCATGCCGCATCCCCTTGAAGGGAAACTGCGGCATGGCGGATGGACTATTGCCGTTGCGGAATGGCTGCGGACACCCAAGGCGGTACCCGCTGCGGCCAAGGCTTCAGGCGAGCAGACGCTTCACGGCCTCGCTGATGGCCTTGCCGTCAGCGCGGCCTGCGAGTTGCTTCGATGCAACGCCCATCACGCGGCCCATGTCCTTGATGGTCTGGGCGCCGGTCTGGGCGATGATTTCCTTGACGGCTGCATCTATCTCCTCTGCCGTGAGTGGCTGCGGGAGGTAGCCCTCTATCACCTCCACCTGCGCCATTTCGGCGTCGGCGAGGTCCTGGCGGCCTTGCCCGGCGTATAGGGCGGCGGAGTCGCGCCCCTGCTTGGCCAGCTTCTGGAGGAGCTTCATTGCGTCAGGGTCGGCCAGCTCGTCGCCCGCCCCCGGGGCGGTCTTGGCCTCGAGGAACACCTTCTTGATGTTGCGCAGAGCCTCAAGGCGCACTTTGTCCTTGGCCTTCATGGCCGCTACGATGTCTTTGCTTACTTGTTCAAACAGTGCCATATTGTGTGATTGTTGTAACTTTACGGTGAATTTGTTCGCCACTGCCTACGAGAACTTGATTGTGCCGGGTGTGGCCTCTGCCGGCGTGGCCTGGCCTTCGGCATCGGAGGCGGAAGCGTTGCCAGCCTGCAGGTGGATGCTGTCAAGGATTTCGCGCGTCCGCTTGTAGGTGGGCGACTGCTCGACGGTGGAAATCACGTCGTCGTTGTCGAGGTCTTCGGGGCGGAAGAGGTAGATGTGCGGGCGGCGCTTGTACTTAACGCTGCCCTCGCCGTCGCGGTAGTAGCGGTTGCGGCGGTCTTGCCGCTCGGCGGCCTGTTCCTGCTCGCGTGCCTGGCGTATGGCGTCTTCCTGGGTGTGGCGCTTTATGTGGCCGTTCATCCCGTCGACGTTCTCTATGCCGAAGCCGGTGGCGAGGATGGTCACCTTCACCTTCTTGCCCAGTTCGGGGTCTACGGCGAGGCCCCACTTTATCTCGAAGTCGCTGCCGAACTTGGCCATGAAGTCGTTCACGTCGTTCATCTCCTCCATCATGAGGCCGTCCTTGCCGTCTTTCTGGCCGCAGAACGAGATGCTGAGCAGAATCTTCTTGGAGTTGAACACGTCGTTGTCGTTGAGCAGCGGTGAGTTGAGCGCGTCGGCAATGGCCTTCTTCACGCGGCCTTCCCCCTCGCCGAAGCCGGTGCTCATTATGGCCACGCCGCCGTCCTTGAGCACGGTCTTCACGTCGTTGAAGTCGAGGTTGATAAGCCCGTGGACGGTGATTATCTCGGCTATGCTGCGTGCGGCCACGCTAAGCGTGTCGTCGGCCTTGGCAAAGGCGTCGAGCACGGTAAGCTCGGGGTATATCTCGCGGAGGCGTTCGTTGTTGATTACGAGCAGCGCGTCAACGTGCTTTGCCATTTCCTCCACGCCGTCGAGGGCCTGGTCTATCTTCCTGGCCCCCTCGAAGCGGAACGGGATGGTGACTATGCCCACGGTGAGAATGCCCATCTCCTTGCTTACGCGGGCTATCACCGGGGCGGCCCCGGTGCCTGTGCCACCGCCCATGCCTGCGGTGATGAAGGCCATGCGAGTGCCGTCGCTAAGCATATTCTTGATGTCGTCGATGCTCTCCTCGGCGGCCTGGCGCGCCTTTTCGGGCTTGTTGCCTGCCCCGAGGCCCTCGCTGCCGAGCTGTATGTGTACAGGCACAGGCGAGTCGTTCAGTGCCTGGGCATCGGTGTTGCAGAGCACGAAGGTCACGTCGTGTATGCCCTCGCGGTACATGTGGTTGACGGCATTGCCGCCACCGCCGCCCACACCAATGACCTTGATGATGCTGTGCTCTTTTTCTGGGGCGACAAAATCAACTACATTATTTGGATAATCGTTGTCTGCCATATTCTGTTTCTTTTTTTGTTTCTGACTGTTGCGTGGCGGGAGGGTGTCACTCCCCGTCGATTATGACATGGCCAAAGTCCTTGACGCGCCTCCAGAACTTATTGAGGGGGCTGTTGGCCTTCTTCTCTGCGGCCAGGCGCTTTTCCTCTTCCTCCTCCTCTTCGCGCCTGTGGCGCTCTTCCTCTTCGCGCTTGCGCCGCGCCTCTTCCTCGGCCTGCTGCTTCTCGGCTTCGGTGAGCACCACGCCGGTGGGTATCTCGCTTGGCTGGCGCGGCGTCTTGGGCCGCTGCTCGCCCGTGGGGCGCTGCTCGGAGGAGCTGAAGAGGTCTGACGACGCCCCTATTTCCTTTCCGGCGCAGTTGAGGTCGCCCTTGGCCAGCAGGCCGAGCACGGTGTTCATCATGCCGTTCTTGGCGTTGATGTCGGCGTTGGTGGAGTGTATGGCCTGCGTGACGAACTTGGCCACGCGCACTTTTTCAATGTGCGTGTGGTTCGCGAATGCCTTTTCTATGTTCTTCATGTTGGAGCCGCCGCCGGTTAAGATTATTCCGCCGAGCAGCTTGTCGGAATAGTCGGAAGGAATCTGGTACCAGACGTTCTCCACTATTTCGGCCATGCGCGCTTCCACGATGTCCACGAACTTGCGGTTCTCTATGTTGCGCTCGGCGTTGACCGCGAGCTGCACGTTGTCGATGTCGCCAATCTCGGTATAGGCGCAGCCGTACTTCAGCTTAAGCTTTTCGGCCTCGCTCTCCTCCATCTGCAGCGACGCGATGTCCTTGGTTATGTTGTTGCTGCCGAGGGGGATTACGGAAAGGTGGCGGAGTATGTTCTTGCTGAACACGGAGACGGTGGTAGTGTCGGCCCCGATGTCTACCAGGGCGCAGCCCGACCGCCTCTCGCCCTCGGTGAGCACGCTGTCGGCCAAGGCCAGCGGGGCGAGGTACATCTCGGCCACGTTGATGCCGGCAGTCTCGAAACATTTGTTGAGGTTTTTGTAGAACGCCTTGCGTTCGAGTATGTTAAGGAAATTGCCCTCCAGGCGCGAGCACTGTATGCCCACGGGGTCTATCTGCAGCTGCGAGTCGACCTTATATTCCTGCGCCACCGCGTCGAGAATCTCCAGGTCGGGATATTTCATGTTGCGGTTGGAGTCCATAAGCTCGATCACCATGTCCTGCGTCACCTTGGTGTCGGCGGAGAGATCCCTTGATATCACGTTGCGTATGCTGCGTATCGACTGCCCGCCGACGCCGACGTAGACTTGCGTTATTTCGGTCTTAAGCTGCGCCTTGAGCTTGTTTACGATATTTGTGAGGCAGAGGGCGGTCTTGTCGATGTTGTACACCACGCCCTTGTGGATGAACGAAGAAGAGTCTTCCTTGACCACGGCGAGCACGTCGATGCTCCCGTCGAGATTCTTCTTCCCGGCGATGCCCGTCACTTTCGACGACCCCAGCTCTATTGCCACTATAAAATCCTTTGCTGCCATCTTGTTGAGTTATATGCTTTGTTTTTTTGTTTTCTACTCTGTTTCCGTCAGTTAGCCGCCGACCCGGCCCGCCCCCGCTTCTTGCAGATAATCTGGTTGTCGAATTCGAGGCTTATGTACGAATAGCGGTCCCAGCCCACCCGGCTAAGGCCGTACTTATAGAATTTGGCCAGGCGGTCGAGCTTGCGCCCTATGCCGCCCGGCGACCCGAGGTAGACGATGTTGTCGCCCACGCGGGGTACGATCTCCACTGTTCCGTCGGCAAGCACGTTCACCTGCACCACCTGGTTGTGCCAGAAGCGGTCGGCCACAATGGCGTTGCCAACGCCCGTGAGCACCTTGCGGGCATAGTTGCGCCCTATGGGGCCTGTGGCCACCACGATGTCGCTCACGTACTTCGTGTTCTGCATTATGCCGCCGTGGTTGTCTATATAGTAGTCGTCGCCATTGTCGGCCATCACGCGGATTACCGGCATACGCTGCGTCAGCTTTATGTCCACGCGCCCGGCCACGGTCTTGAAGCACTGCGCGTCGGCCACGAACGGGCTGCGCCGCAGAGCCTCCTCAATGGCGCGGATATCGACTTCCGACATGGGCTTGCCGAGCGGGTAAAGCCCCTTGCGCTTAAGCATCAGCTTTATCTCGTCGGCGTTGAGGAAGCCGTCAACCACGTTGTCGGCAATGTCAACCTTCACCTCGCCGCACACCTGCTTTTTGTCGGCAGGCTCGTTGAACGCCGTGACAGCAAGCACGAGATATGCGCCCAACACGACGTTGAGCGCCACGAGTGCAGTTTTCTTCAGGTCGATGTTTATCTTCATCCTTCACAGCCGGTTTGTCCCGCCGGGGGCTGCGCCGTCCGGGCGGTGATTGCGTCAGGCACCAAGCCTCTCCTGCAATATTTTGGTTATCTGCGGCACATAGTCGTCGATGTCGCCCGCACCGAGCACGACGAGCACCTCGAACTCGTGGTTGCGCACATAGTCTACCACGTCCTCCTTCCTCACCATGGCCTTTGCCACGCCAGGGCGCAGGCGGTCGTAGATGAGCTTCGAGGTGACGCCGGGTATCGGCTCTTCCCTCGCGGGGTAGATGTCGCACAGCACAACTTCGTCGAGCAGGCTCAGGCTTTCGGCAAAGTCGTCGCAGAAGTCGCGGGTGCGGCTGTAGAGGTGGGGCTGGAATATGGCCGTTATCTTCTTGTCGGCATACAGCTTGCGGACGCTTTCCACGCTGCGGCGAATTTCCTGCGGGTGGTGGGCATAGTCGCTCAGGAGCACCAGGCCGGGGGTCTTTATCTTGAAGTCGAAGCGGCGCACCACCCCGCTAAACGTTCCCACGCCATAGCGCAGCTCGTCGGGCGTGCATCCGCACAGTTGCGCCATGGCCATTGCCGCCACGGCGTTCTCGACGTTCACCGGCACAGGCTGGCCGAGGCGCACGTTGTCGATGCGCCCCGCAGGCGACACGAAGTCGAACGAAATCTCGCCCCCGCCAATCTTCACGTTCTCGGCGTGGAAGTCGCCCTCGCCCAGCCCATAGTCGTAGCGGGCGACGCCCGGCTGCAGCCTCTCCTCCATCTCCAGCCCTGTGTGTACTATTAGCGCACCGCCGGGCTGTATCAGCGACGTGTAGTGGGCGAAGCTTTCAAGGTAGGCCTCCTTCGTGCCGTAGATGTCGAGGTGGTCGGGGTCGGTTGCGGTCACCACGCTCACCCACGGCCTCAGCCAATGGAAAGAGCGGTCGAACTCGTCGGCCTCTATCACCACGAAGTCGCTATCGCTCACTATGTAGTTCGTGCCGTAGTTCTTGGCTATCCCGCCGAGGAAGGCGTTGCAGTCCACGTGGCTCTGGTGCATGATGTGGGCGCACAGTGTTGACGTGGTTGTCTTGCCGTGGGTGCCGGCCACGCACAAGCCTTTGTGCGAGCGCGTGATTTCGCCGAGCACCTGGGCGCGTTTCTGCACCTCGAACCCGCCCTGGCGGAAGTATTGCAGCTCTGCGTGGCTTTCGGGTATGGCCGGCGTGTAGACCACGAGGCACGACCTGCTGTTCCTGCAGGCGTGGGGTATCTCGTCAGTGTTTTCGTCGTAGTGTATCAGCATCCCTTCCTTTTCGAGCTGGCGGGTGAGTGCCGTCTGCGTCCTGTCGTACCCGGCCACCACAAGTCCTCGGCTCATGAAGAAGCGTGCCAAGGCGCTCATGCCAATGCCGCCGGCGCCGATGAAATATACTGCCTTTATGTCTTTGAATTCCATTTTGCTGTCGATGTTCGGTAAAAATATCCGCCCCTAACGTTCCCCTCTGGCGAGCTTCACCACCTCGCGGGCTATGGTGTCGGCCGAGTCGGGCAGGGCAAGTTTCAGGATGTTGTCGCGCAGCGAGGCGAGCTTAGCTTCGTCGCCCACGGTCTTTATGGCCAGTGGCAGCAGCGTTTCCCTCGCCTCGGCGTCGGCCACGCAAATGGCCGCGCCCTTGGCCACGAGGGCCATGGCATTCTTCGTCTGGTGGTCTTCCGCCACGTTTGGCGACGGCACGAGTATGACGGGCTTGCCTATCAGGCAGAACTCAGATATGCTGCCTGCGCCCGCACGGCTCACCACGAGGTCGGCGGCGCGGTATGCCGCCCCCATGTCGCCGATGAAGTCGGTCACCACGAGGTTGCCGGGCTTGCCCTTGGCGGCGAGGCGGGTTGCCATTTCCTCGCTATAATACTTGCCCGTCTGCCAGATGAACTGCACGCCCGACGCCGCTGCCACCTCGTCGAGATGCTGCATCACGCTCTCGTTGAGCGTGCGGGCACCGAGGCTGCCGCCAACTATCAGCACCGTGCGGCGCGTGGGGTCCAGCCCAAAGGCGGACAGTGCCTCTTCGCGCGACAGGCCGCACTCAAGCAGCGACTGGCGCACGGGGTTGCCCGTCTTAAGTATCTTGTCGGCGGGGAAGAAGCGTTCCATGCCGTCGTATGCCACGCAAATGCGGGCAGCCTTCTTGGCCAGCAGCTTGTTCGTCACCCCGGCGTAAGAGTTCTGCTCCTGTATTAGGCACGGTATGCCCATCTTCGCGGCCTCGTTTAGCGTAGGGCCGCTCGCGTAGCCCCCCACGCCCACGGCCGCCATGGGCCTGAAGCGTTTGATTATGCCGCGGGCCATGCGCTGGCTCTTCCATATCTTGAAGAGCACGGCCACGTTCCGCAGCATATTCTTTCGGTCGAAGCCGCAGATGGGCAGGCCCACTATCTCATACCCTGCGGCGGGAACGCGCTGCATCTCCATACGGCCAAGCGCACCCACGAAGAGAATCTTGGCCTCGGGGTGCTGCTTTTTGATGGCATTGGCTATCGACACGGCGGGGAATATATGCCCGCCAGTGCCGCCGCCACTGATTATTATCCTAAGTTCTTCATCCATGGCTGGACTGCGAATATTGTAATTTCTGCAAAATTAATAATTTTCTCTTGCCGAAGCAACATTTTGTCCACTATTTTTTGAAACGGCACCCCCTACGCCGCCACCGTGGCCTGCTCGACCCTGGCACTGCCTTCGCCGCTGTGGCTGGCCTTCTTGGCCGAACGGCTCACGCTAAGTATTGCACCTATGTATGCGCAATTGATTATGGTGGACGTGCCGCCCTTGCTTATCAGCGGCAGGGGCTGGCCAGTGACGGGCATGAAGCCCACAGCCACGAGCATATTGAACGACGCCTGGACTACCAGCATCAGCGCCAGGCCCATGGCGAGGAAGGCGGGGAAGTTGTTTTCGCAACGCCCCGCTATGCGTGCCGTGCGGAACAACAGGATGATGTAGAGTAACGCCACCGCAGCCGCGCCGGCAAGCCCCATCTCCTCTATTATGATGGCGTAGATGAAGTCGGAGAATGCCTGCGGCAGGAAGTCGCGCTCCACAGAGTTGCCCGGTCCCTTGCCTATCCAGTTGCTCGACACTATGGCTATGTTGGCGTGGGCCACCTGTGCGTCCTTGTCGAGGTCGAAGTCCTCAGGGGCCACCTGCGTGTCGTCGAGGAAGCCGTCTATGCGCGACTTCCACGTGTCGGCCCTGTGGAACAGTTTTTCCACGAAGCTTTCCTCTTCCTTTTCGGCCTTGCCGTCGGCAGGCTTTTGCGCCACCTCCATCTTGTCGGTCTTGGCCAGCTTGCCGTCGGCCTCCTTCTCGTCGTGGCCAACGGCCATGACGAGCGTGAACGCGCCCACGGCAAGCACCACGAGCAAGCCGAGCAGCTTGCCGATCTGCACCATAGGCACACGGCCTATCACCATCATCATCAGCACCACCGTGCACAGCAGAACCGCCGTGGAAAGGTTTTCGAGCATTATCAAGAAGGCCATTGGGACGGCCAGGAACAATATGAAGTTGAACGCCCTGCGGTCGGCCCCGTGCTCGCCCTGCATCGCGCTAAGGATTTGCGCCTCGGCCAGTATCATGGTGCCCTTGGCTATCTCCGAAGGCTGGAAGGTGAAGCCGAAAACGCTTAGCACACGCTGTGCGCCGTTGATGTCCTCACCCGCCACGAGCACCCACAGCAGCGTGAAAAACGATGCCAAGAGGAAGAGGGGAGTGAGAAGCTTGAAGTAGCGGCAAGGGATGTTGACAGTGACCACTGCCACCACCACACCCGCCACAATCGTCATGGCGTGGTACATGATTGGCCTCATGTAGCTGCTGCTCTTGTAGGTAAGGTGGCTCGACGCGCTGAACACCTCAACCACGCTAATCATGCAAAGGAAGAAAAGCACCATCCAAATCACTTTGTCTCCCTTAAAGATGTTGCCTAATTTCTTGTTCATTGGACTTATCTGACCTTTTTGACTAATTTGGCCAATTCGGCCTGCTTGACTAAACTCACTCACTGTCACAGCCCCCTGACCAGCTCCTTGAACTGTTCGCCGCGGTCTTCCATGTTCTTGAACAGGTCGAAGCTGGCGCAGCATGGGCTTAGCAGCACCGTCTCGCCAGGCTCTGCCAGCTCGTAGCAAGCCTCAACGCAGTCTTTCATCGAGTGGGTGTCGCGCACGGGCAGGCCCAGGGGGTCGAAGAATGCGTGCAGCTTGGCGTTGTCGGCCCCGAGATACACGAGCGCAGAGCATTTCTCGCGCACAAGTTCCTTTATGGCGTTGTAGTCGTTGCCCTTGTCCTTGCCGCCGAGAATGAGCACCACCTTCGTCTTCATGCTTTCCAGGGCATACCAGCAGGCATCCACGTTGGTGGCCTTGGAGTCGTTGACGTATAGCACGCCGCGCACCGTGGCCACCTTCTCCAAGCGGTGCTCAACGCCTGGAAAGTCGCTAAGGCTCTTGCGTATCACCTCTTTCTTTATGCCGCTGATGTTAGACGCGATGCCCGCCGCGAGGCTGTTGTAGATGTTGTGCTTGCCGGTGAGGCTGAGCGACTCCTGCTCCATGTTGAACGGCGTGGGCCACTCTATCGTGTACTGCCCCTCCTCTATGTAGCCTATGCTGCCGCGCTCCTTAAGCTCGGAGAACGGGCATTGCACGGCGCGTATGTCGTACTTTTCCAGCTCGCGCTTTATTATAGGGTCGTCGTTCCAGTAGATAAACGCATCGTCGGGTGTCTGGTTTCGTATGATGCGCATCTTAGCGTCCACGTAGTTCTGCATGCAGTTGCCGTAGCGGTCGAGGTGGTCGGGCGTTATGTTCAGCAGGATGGCTATGTTGGCGCGGAAATCATACATATTGTCGAGCTGGAAGGAGCTAAGCTCGATGATGTAGTACTCGTGCGGCGTCTCGGCCACCTGAAGGGCGAGCGAGCGCCCGATGTTTCCGGCCAGCCCTGCGTCGTAGCCGGCCTCGCGGAATATGTGGTAGATGAGCGACGTGGTGGTGGTCTTGCCGTTGCTGCCGGTGATGCAAATCATCTTCGAGTCGGTATAGCGGCCCGCAAACTCAATCTCGCTGATAATGTGTATGCCGCGCTCCACGGCCTTGCGCACCATGGGTGCCTCGGCCGGTATGCCCGGACTCTTTATTATCTCGTCGGCATCAAGTATCTTGTCTTCGGTGTGGCGGCCTTCCTCCCAGGCTATGCCGTGGCCGTCGAGCATCTGCTTATACTTGTCCTTTATGGCCGACGTGTCGGACACAAACACGTCGAAGCCTTCTTTCTTTGCCAGCACGGCGGCTCCAGCACCGCTCTCGCCGGCTCCCAAAACTACGATTCTTTTCATTTCTTCTCTATTTTTTAAGGAGTTCAGACATTTTTCAGGAGACAGGGGACGGGAGTTCAGGAGTTCAGACATTTGCGTTTGCTCCTCCAATGCCCGCAAACTCTGTGCGCAGCCCTTTTACCTTTTTACTCCTTTACTTTTTACCTTTCTCCAATGCCCGCAGACTCTGTGCGCAGCCCCTTTTACCTTTTTTACTCCTTTACTTTTTTACCTTTTCACTTTTACGACTACCTTATCTTCAGCGTGATTATGGTGAGCGCGGCGAGGATGATGGTCACAATCCAGAAGCGGATGGTTATCTTCGACTCATGCACCACGCTCTTGGGACCTTTCCAGAGGTAGCGGCAGTCGTGGTCGAGCTGGCTGTCTTCCGTGCGGAAAGTGTCGTGGATTGGTGCGCGCTTCATTATGCGCTGCCTTACGCCGCGCCGCTTGCCCATCTTGTAGTACCACACCTGCACCATCACGCTAAGGCTCTCCACGAAGAAGATGCCGCAGAGTATGGGCAGCATCAGCTCCTTGTGGATGATGATGGCACACACGGCAATGATGCCGCCAATGGTGAGCGACCCGGTGTCGCCCATGAATATCTGCGCCGGGTAGGCGTTATACCATAGGAAGCCGATTAGCGCACCCACGAAGGCGCACATGAACACCACAAGCTCCTGGCTGCCGGGAATGTACATTATGTTGAGGTAGGCGGCAAACTCGATGTGGCTCGAGACGTATGCAAAAATGCCCAAGGCCACGCCAATTATGGCCGAGTTTCCCGCGCACATCCCGTCCATGCCGTCGTTGAGGTTGGCTCCGTTAGACACCGCCGTGACCACGAGGATGGTCATCGCCACAAACAGTATCCACCCCGCCGCTGTCTTGTACTTGCCGCAAAACGACATTATGTTGGCATAGTCGAGGTTGTGGCCCTTAACGAAAGGTATCGTGGTCTTCAGCGACTTTGTTTCCTGGCTGCGGTGTTTCACCACAAGCTCTTCGGTCTGCTGCTTCTCAATGGCCACGTTTTCGCGCATCACGGCATCTGGACTGAAGTAGAGCACAAGGCCGACAATAAGCCCAAGCCCCACCTGCCCCACAATCTTGAACTTGCCCTGCAAGCCCTCCTTGTTGTGGCGGAATATCTTTATGTAGTCGTCAAGCCCTCCGAGCAGCCCAAGCCACACGGTGGTGACGAGCATCAGTATCAAGTAGATGTTGCGCATCCGCCCGAGCAGCAGCACCGGGACAAGGATTGCCACGATGATTATCACGCCGCCCATGGACGGCACGCCAATCTTCTTCAGCCCGAAGGGGTCTATCGAAGCGTCGCGCTGCGTCTCGGTGATCTGCTTGCGGCGCAAATACTTGATGAACTTCTCGCCAAACCACGCCGAGATTACCAGCGACAGCACGAGCGCCATGAGCGACCTGAACGAGATGTACGACCAGACGTGGGCGCCGGGTATGCCGAATTGGTCGAGAAACCGAAACAGATAGTACAGCATATATTGAGTTTTGAGTTTTGAGTTACGAGTTACGAATTTTGAGTTTTGAATTACGAACTACGAGTTGTCGCCGTGGCGATTGAGAGCTGCCGCCCAACTTTAAAATTGGGCAACTCGCAACCGCGGAGCGACAATTCAAAATTCCTCATTCCAAATTCAATATTTTCTTTATTTCTTCCTTGTCGTCGAAGTGGTGCTTAACGCCTTTCACCTCCTGGTAGTCCTCGTGGCCCTTGCCCGCCACGAGCACCACATCGCCCTTCTGCGCCATCATGCAGGCAGCACGTATGGCCTCGCGGCGATCGACGATGCTCACCACCTTCTTCATCTGCCGCGCGTCAAGCCCGGCAAGCATATCGTTGATTATGTCCTGCGGCTCCTCGAAGCGCGGGTTGTCGCTCGTTATCACCACGCGGTCGCTCTGGCGCACGGCCTCCTGCGCCATGAGTGGGCGCTTGCCCTTGTCGCGGTTGCCGCCCGCGCCGCACACGGTTATCACGCGCCCCTTGCCGCCGAGCACCTCGTGTATGGCCGAGAGCACGTTGGCGAGCGCGTCGGGCGTGTGGGCATAGTCCACTATGGCCGTGAAGCCCTCCGGCGAGCGTATAGGCTCGAGCCGCCCGCTCACGCTGTGCAGGGTGCTCATGGCCACGAGCACGTCGTCCGGCTGCTTGCCTAACATCACGGCTGCGCCATAGACGGCCAGCAGGTTGCTCACGTTGAACTTGCCAATGAACTGCACGCCTACCTCGCGCCCATCCACTTCGAGATACATCCCCTCGAAGTGGCACTCTATTATACGCGCCCTGAAGTCGGCCATCGAGCGCATGGAGTACGTCTTCACCGTAGCCCGTGTGTTCTGCACCATCACCATGCCGTTTTTGTCGTCGGCATTGGTAATGGCGAACGCGCCCTTGGGCAGCGAGTCGAAGAATGCCTTCTTGGCGTCGCGGTAGTTCTCAAAGGTCTTGTGATAGTCGAGATGGTCGCGCGTAAGGTTGGTGAAAATGCCGCCGGCAAAGTTAAGCCCGCCTATGCGTTTCTGGGCAATGGCGTGGCTGGAGCACTCCATAAAGGCATACTCGCAGCCAGCCTCCACCATCCGGGCCAGCAACCTGTTGAGTTCGATGGGGTCTGGCGTGGTGTGGTCGGCAGGCAGCCGCTCGCCGTCGATGTAGTTGCACACGGTGGAGAGCAGGCCGCACTTGTGGCCCATCTTGCGGAACATATTATATAACAATGTGGCTATGGTGGTCTTGCCGTTGGTGCCGGTGACACCCACGAGCTTCAGCTTGCGCGACGGGTCGCCATAGAACAGCGTCGAAACGGGGCCGACGGCGTCTTCCGTAGACGGCACGGCAACGTATGTCACGCCATCGGCCTTGGCCTCCGGCAGCTCTTCGCAGAGCACGGCAACCGCACCCTGCTCCACCGCCTTGGGTATGAAGGCGTGGCCGTCCACCTGCGTGCCGCGCATGGCCACGAAAAGTGAGCCGCGCCCCACACGCCTTGAGTCGATTGCAACGTCGGCCACTTCCACATCGGCATTGCCCACTATGGCAGCAGGCTTAATATTCTTTAGCAGTTCGCTGAGTTTCATATCGCAGTTTCTTTTATTGGGTTTTACTTATTGGGCCTATTAGGCTTATTTGGAGGCTTAGGCGGCTAGTCCAGCGTCAGCAGGCACTCGCGGCCCTTCACTATCGGTGTGCCGGGCCGGCAGCTCTGCGAGCGCACCTTGCCGCGGCCCGACAGCTTCACCTTAAGCCCGCAGCTCTCCAAGAGGTAGACGGCATCACGCGCCCCCATGCCTGTCACGTCGGGTGTCTTGCCCTTCAACATCTCCATGCGGGCGAGCCTCACCCCGCCTTGCTGCCCGGTGGCCTTGCCCCACACCTGTTCGCCGCCGGCTGCGCCGCCCCAGTCGCGGGCCGACTTCACGCCGAGGCGGTCGAGCACGTAGCCGGCCGCCATCACGTCGCCGGCCTTCACGTCAGGCACCATCGAGGCCGACGGGTCGCAGGCGTCATCGATGCTCAACTTAATGTGGCGGGCCATCACTCCCTCGGATATGTGGTGGAACACCAGGCCGCTCATGCCGCCGCCCGACGCGGGCAAGCCCCACTTGCGTATGCAGACAATGCAGCTGTACAGCGGCTTGTCGGCGGGGAAATAGCCCGCGAAGCTTAGCCAGTAGCCCACCGTGCCGCTGCGGTAGCCCGCAGAGCCTTGCGACACCTGGGCCGTACCTGTCTTGCCGGCCACCTTGAAGAGGTCAGACCCGGCCTTCTTGCCGAGGCCCTGGCTCACCACGTGTTCAAGCACGGTCTGCATAGTCTTCAGCGTGCTCTCCTTGCAGATGCGCTCCTTGAGCACCACGGGCGGGAACTCCATGAGCGTCTCGCCGTCTTTCACAACCTTGGTGACGAAGCGCGGGCGCATTAGCTTGCCGCCGTTGGCAATAGCGTTGTAGAAGGCCACGGTGTTTATCGGCGCCACCTGCGTCTCGTAGCCGATGCTCATCCACGGCAGGGCAGTGCCGTGCCAGTTGGTGTACTGCCCGCGGCTGTTCTTCTTCGGCATACGGATTATCGGCGGGGTGTAGCCAACAAGCGGAATGCCAAGGTCTTCGTTGACGCCCACGCGGTAGAGGCCCTCTACGTATTTCTCCGGGCGGTCGTGGTAGAAGTGGTCTATCACGTAGCTCACGCCTATGTTGCTGCTCACTTCGAGCGCACGGGCAAGGTTTATGTCCTGGTAGCCGCCCCGGCGCCAGTTGTGGTCTTTCATCTTCTGGCCGTACATATCGAGCACTCCGCTGCCTGTGTGTATCACGTAGCTCGTGTCCACCACGCCGTCGTCGAGCGCAACCATCACCGATGCCGGCTTGAACACCGAGCCCGGCTCGCAGCGGTAGCTGATGGCATCGTTCATTATCTCGCGGTATTCGCCGTCGCCGCACTTGCGCATATTCACCATAGCCTTCACGTCGCCCGTGCTCACCTCCATGAGTATGGCCACGCCTATGTCGCCGTCCACCTCGCGCAGCTCGTCGATGAGCGCCCGTTCGGCAATGTCCTGCATCGAAACGTCGATGGTGGTTATGATGTCGGCGCCGTCTATTGGCGGCGTGAGCGTTGTGTTCATGTATTTGTTCAACACTTTGTGGTGGCGCGTCTTGCCGTTCACGCCGCGCAGTATGGAGTCGTATGCCAGCTCGATGCCGAAGCGAGCCGTGTCCTTCGAGCCGAAGAGCGTGCCGACGGTGCGCTGGGCGAGCGAGCCGAAGGGGCGGCGGCGCGAGTTGTACTCCTCGCAGTGGAAGCCGCCCTTGTATTTCGACTGGCGGAACACGGGCAGCTTCTTCACCTCGGTGTAGGTGCCGTAGTCGATGCGGCGCGGCCATATCGGCCAGTGGCGGGCCATCTTCTTATGGCCTTTCTCCAGGTGCTCCTTAAACTCCTTGGCCGACTTTTGGGGGAATATGCGGTGCAGGCCCTCGCAGATGAGGTCTACGCTGTCGTTCCACATGGTGTCTTTCTCAAGGCCGCCCGCCTTGAAGTCCATGAAAATCTTAAACTCCGGTATGCTGCTGGCCATGAGCTGGCCGTCGCAGCTAAGTATGTTGCCGCGGTTTGGCTTCACGTCGATGCTGTCGGTGACGAGCCGCGAGGCCACTTCCGTCCAGTAGTCTTTCTCCACCGCCATGATGTAGGCCGCACGGCCCACCACGGCTATGCCTACGAGCGTAAGCACTACCGCTATGGCAAAATAGCGTGGCATCACCTTGTTGCTGTCAAACTTGCTCATTCCTCGGGTATATTAATAATGTATGGCGGCTGTTCCGACGGGTGCAGCAGACTGTCCTTGTTGGCACGCAGCATTTCTAATATGTGGCTCTCGCGGCAACGCTCCGTGAGTGCGCTCGAACTCGACAGTGCCTTATATTTAGCGTCTTCGAGTTCCTTTTCGAGCTTGTCGATGGCTATCATGTCGAGCTGGCACTGATAGCGGAAGGCCACGTAGAACACGGTGAACATCACGACGAGCACCCACAGCCAGATTTGCTTCCTTATGATGTCGGCGGTAAGGATTTCGCCACCTATCACCTTAAAGAGCGTGAGCGACTGCGCCGGCTTGGGGTCGTCCTCGCGTGCGCTGTCGCGTATGGCCTGGAGCGCGTCAACGCCCTGCCCTTCATCCGCAGCATTGGCGGCAGGCTCTGGCCCCGGCTTTTGTTCTGCCGGGCGCGGCCTGCCCACAACGGGGCTTTGCTTATCGTCGAATTCGTCCATTGGAGTTCCTTTCAATTGTCTGGTAGACCGATATTTCCGATTCCATTGCCTATTCTGCCGCAGCCACCTTCTCGCCCACCCTCAGCTTTGCACTTCGGCTGCGCGGATTGCGCTCCTGCTCTTCGGCCGAGGGCTGCGTCACCTTAGAGTTTACGGGGCGGAGCGGAGCCGTGGCGCGGCCAAAGAAATCCTGCTCTACGCGGCCCTCTATGTTGCCCGCCTTAATCATGTTCTTCACCATACGGTCTTCGAGCGAGTGGTAGGTTATCACGCTTAGCCTACCCCCTGGTGCCAGCAGGCGGCAGGCGGCAGAGAGCAAGTCGGCCAATGCCTCAAGCTCGTGGTTCACCTCTATGCGCAATGCCTGGAATAGCCTTGCGGCATCCTTTTTTGCCCTCGCCGGGGGCAGCAGCCCTTCCACGGCTCGCATCAGGTCGGCCGTGGTGGCCATCGGGGCGACGGCCCGCGCCTTCACTATGGCGGCAGCCAGGCGGCGCGAGTTCTTCAGTTCGCCGTAGAGGTATAACACGTCGGCCAGGCGGCCTTCGTCGTATGTGTTGAGCACGTCGGCAGCCGTAGCCCCCGCGCGTTTGTTCATGCGCATATCCAACGGCGCGTCGAAGCGGAACGAGAAGCCCCGGCTGGCATCGTCGAGGTGGTGGCTCGACACGCCGAGGTCGGCCAACAGGCCGTCTATGTGACTTTCGCCGTAGTAGCGCATCCAGTTGTCCAAATAGCGGAAGTTGCTGCGCACGAAGGTGAAGCCATCGGCCACCGGTGCCAGTGCCTCGGCGTCGGCATCCTGGTCGAAGGCATAGAGGCGCGCGCCGCCCGACAGGCGCGAGAGTATCTCGCGGCTGTGGCCGCCGCCGCCAAATGTCGCGTCAACATATACGCCCCCGGGCTTTATGCCGAGTCCATCGACGCTCTCGCGGAGCAACACCGGTACGTGGTATTCGCAATCCATAACTGTTTATTCTGTGGCTGAAAAATTTGCCTTACTTAGTTTCATGATAGAATGGCCGATGCGCCTGACTGGCTCAAAAGCCAATGTTGAGGAGCTTTTGCAGCTCCTCGCCAAGGTCGCCATCGTCGCCGGAGGACTGGCAAGCCCCTGCCGCCCATATCTCAATGGTGTCGCCCATGCCTATGAAGCGCACGTCGGCATCTATGCCCGCCTGGGCAAGGCAACGCTTGGGGATGAGGAAACGCCCATTGCCATCGAGGGCAACCGGCTCCACCTCGGCCACAAAGCGGCGGAAAAGCTGCTGCTCGCCCCTGTCCCAGCGGCTCAGGCGGCTGCGCAGGCTGTCCATCTGTTCGTTCCACACGCTTTCGGGATAGAGCACAAGGCATGGCTGGAACACGTCCTTGCGCATCACCATGCTCTCGCACCCGGCACCTTGCAGCACCTTGCGGAACACGGCAGGCAAAAACGCCCTGCCCTTGGCATCGAGCTTTGCATCTATGCTCCCCAGGAAACGCATCACACAACCTAATCCTTGTTTTTTGGCAGCGAGGGCAATGTGAGCTTGCTCACCTATTGCCGGGCGCAGCTTATCTTATGTGTGCAAAGATACACATTTTCCTCCACACCGCCCCACTTTTACCCACTTTTTTGTCAGCCCACCCCACATTTCTTATCCGGCGAGCCAATTAGTCAAATTAGTCGGATTAGTCTAATTTGCCCAATTCCCACAAAATGCCTATCTTTGCATCATCAAATAATATTACCAGCCATGCCAAACCTCGACTCCCCAACCCGCGAAGCCGCCGCGCTGCTCGAAAGGCTAATTGCCACGCCGTCGGTGAGCCGCGACGAGAAAGCCGCCGCCGACCTGCTGCAAGCGCAGATGGAGCGGTGGAACCTGCGCACACGCCGCGAGGCAAACAACGTATGGGCGACGGCTGCCGACTGGCGTGAAGGCCGCCCCACCCTGCTGCTCAACGCCCACATCGACACGGTGAAGCCCGTAGCATCGTGGACGCGCCAGCCTTTCGCCCCAACCATTGACGGCGACCGCCTCTACGGCTTAGGCAGCAACGACTGCGGCGGCGGGCTTGTGTCGCTGCTGGCAGCATTCAGGCTGCTGGCTGGCACGGGCTGCGCCTACAACCTTATATACCTCGCCTCGGCGGAGGAGGAGGTGTCGGGCGCCAACGGCATCTGCCGCACACTGCCACTGCTGCCGCACATTGACGTGGCCATCGTTGGCGAGCCAACGGCCATGCAGCCTGCCATTGCCGAAAAGGGCCTCATGGTGATAGACGCCACGGCGCACGGACGCTCCGGCCACGCCGCGCGTGGCGAGGGCGTCAACGCCATCTACGAGGCACTCGACGACCTCCTCTGGCTGCGCTCCTACCGCTTCTGGCGCGTCAGCCCACTGCTCGGCCCGACCATGGCCACGGCCACAATAATCTCCGCCGGAACGCAGCACAACGTCGTGCCGGACACGTGCCGCTTCACTATCGACGTGCGCACAAACGAGCTGTACACCAACGAGGAGGCTTTCCACATCATCGATTCGCACACCAAGAGCGAGATGAAAGCCCGCTCCTTCCGCCTCGGCTCGTCGCACATAGACCCCGGCCATCCGCTCGTGGCCCGCTGCAAGGCCATGGGCATGACGCCGTTCGGCTCGCCCACGCTGTCAGACCAGGCACTCATGCCGTTCCCCTCGCTGAAGCTCGGCCCGGGCGACTCGGCCCGCTCCCACTCCGCCGACGAGTTCATCTGCCTGAGCGAGATAAGCCACGCCATCAAGACTTACGTAAAACTGCTAAGGGAATGATGTGCAAGTAAGGATTGCCCTATAATAATTGCCTAAGAACAACAAAACGCCACAAATTGCAACATGATGTTAATTTTTTAGAGTTTCTAATAGCCATCATAGCAGTTCTGCGGATTTCCGCCGCTATTTTTCGCGTATGCGTGCTGCCGCTTTCCCCTCCTTTTCCAGATGGTACAGAAAAAGTCAATTATTAAAAAATGCTGATAACAAAACGTAAGCATAAGTGTTTGTCGCAAGTTAAATTGTGCGTAAAACACTGTGCTTACAACGAGCGTATGCCTTTTTTGCTTACATTATGATAATGTATTTTCAAAGAAAAGGACTTTTTTCAGTGCCATCTCCAAAGGAGGGGCGGAGTGGTTTGTAAATAACAGAGCTTAACGCTTGTTGCGCAACTACTTGTATTAAAATTATTTACGCAAACAGTTCCTGTTCCTCATTTGGGAAAGGAGGGGAAAGCGGCGGCACGTCCACGCTAAAAAGTCAACGTTAGCCATCTACTTTTTATTTCTTTGCACGCGCTCAAACGCCATTAACACTTTTACACAAGAAGGGTCCATTTGCAGCCTTCCACGCATCCGCCCCACCCCAACGCTTTTGAGAAACGCAACGTCTGGGCTTGACTGACTACACAAAAACCAAAGGGGGCGTGCCACGGTTGGCACGCCCCCTTACACATTCTTAGCACGCCGAGGCCGCATGGCTCCGGCACCGAGCCTTATTCGGCTGAAGGCAGGGCAGGATATATGCCCACATTGGTGTCTTCAGCAGCGTCCGGGTCGGCCTTCACGATGATGGACACCTTGATGTAAGGCGTGTCGCCCCAACCCGTGGCTGCATCTACACGACCGGCAAGGCCGCGGTAAACATTATATCTCATGTCGAATCCGGCAGGCGAATACACCTTGTCGTCCTTGATGAGCGGAGTAATGTCGCATCCGAACTCGTCGTTGTCGTATGGGTCATAGTCGGGGTTAACCCAATCGGTGTACATTGCGGAGTTGAAGAGCGGGCCGTTGCCAAGCTCGTTGGTGTTGTTCACCCAGAGCCACACCTCGTAAGTGTAATCCTTGCCCGGCTCGATGTTGTCGGCATTGATGCCGGAGAGGCTGATGGTGAGGTCGTCTTCGGAAATCTTGATGTTGCCGAGCGAAGCCGTGCTGCCGTCAACGGTTATGCCATCGACAAACACTCCGTTGACACGGATTGCGAAGTCGTCAGCCCTGACCGTGTAGACATCGAGCACCCACGTGGGTATCTCAAGCACAATGTCGCCGCTGGGAGTTGGTTCGGGTTCCGGGTCAGGCTCGTCGCCGCCAACGGTGAAACCGGGGTTGCACTCTGCCTCGCCGCCATTGATGGTGGCCACGTTCACCATGGATTTGTCTGCCGGTTCGGCGTCGGCGAACATCTCGCCGTAGTTCACGTAGAGGTTCGGGGCAACCACGTCTTCCCATGCCACGCGGTTTTCAACGGTGATGGCCTTTGCCGAAACAAGAGCCTTGCCGTCGCCGTAGGCAGCCAGGAGCATCGAGTTGCCAAGGTTGAGCTTGTCGACGTTCACCACGCCGCCGTCGGACAGGTAGACGTTAGTCAGTGCGCCCAAGGCTCCGCCGGAAACGTGGAGCAGCGGGGTCTCAACGTAGGACGTCCAGAGCTGTGCGCCGTTGGTGATGTTGATCGACGAGTTCACCTTGTCGGTGGCCACGAGCTTGCAGCCGGTGTGCAGGTTTGCGCCGGTGCTTGCGGTGAGGCTGTAGACGGTCATTGCACCCTCTACGCACACGTCGCAGTTGCCGGTGAACGTCGGGTTGCCGCCGCAGCCCTCAACCCAATTGCCTGCCTCGTTGAGCTTGGCGTTGGCGGTAAGGTTGCCGATAACGTGTATCTGCGCATCGTCGGTGGAAGAGCTGATGTTCTTGCAGGTGAGGTTGCCGCCTACATAGAGCTGGCCTTCCACGCCGATAGTGCCTTCGCCAAGGTCGAGGTCGCCGCCCACCTTCACTTTGCCGTCGGCCGTAATGTCCACGTCGCCGGCGAAGTTGACCGTTGCGCCTTCGTAGCAGATGATGGTGAGGTTGTCAACAGCGTCCATGTTGTAGTTGAGCACACCGCCGGGATAAACCACGATGCGCCCGTTGCCGTTGCTCTCCACGTTGTTCACGTCAAACGTGCCATGCACGAACACGGTCTTGTTGAGAGTGCGGGCATACTGAAAGTTCAGCTCGCCGATGCGGCTCACCACGCCTTCTTCGATGATGACGTCCTTGCCGCTGATGTCCTTGATGTCGGCAATGGTCACGCCGTCGCTCTCATAGCGCGTCGCGGTCACGATGGATGCACCGTCGCGGTTTTCCTCCACCTGCTCGATGTCGAGCTGGCAGGCGGCGTTGCCCTCCACATCGAAGGCCGCACCGCGCGTCAGGAACGCAGCCCTCGACATGGCGGAGCCACTGCCGATGGCCATCGACGTGTTGTTGGTGAACTTAACCGTGCCGCTCGATGCGGCTTCTCCCGATGGCGGAGCTATCGCACCGCCATTGTTGGACAGCTCGTCGGTCGAGCATCCGACCAACAAGGCTGCCGCGAAAAGATAAATTACTTTTTTCATAATCACACTTTTTTAATGTTAGCAATATAGATTCCATCCGCACCATTGCGGATTTCCTAATTTCACAAGGCACTCACTCCCTCCACGGATATTTCTCCTGCGCGCGGCTGTCGTGGCTGATGTCGTCAGTCCAGTAGCCTTTTTCCTCTTCGTCGCCGTCAACAAGCCCGCGCACCATCGCGCTGCGCTCCACGGCCTCTTTGTAAAGCTCCTCGTAGTCGCGGGTGTAGTCGGCGTTAGGCACTACGTTTATGTCGAACAGCATCTTGGCGATGCCGTTGGGCTTGATGTTGCCATGCACGCGGATTACCTGCTGCACGTAGCCTATGTTCTTGGCGCTCTCGTACTTGAAGAGCAGCCTCACCTTCTTGCCGGGCAGCACCATCCTTGAGTCGAGCTGCGGCTCTATGCAGCCGCAGGAGGGCTGGATGTCGCGGATGATGAGCGGCTGGTCGCCGGTGTTCTCAAGTTCGTATGACAGCGTTATTACCTGCCCCGCAAGCACGGGGTAATAGTGGCGCACACTGTCCTCGATGGCCACCGTGGTCATGTTGACGCGCTTCTTGCACGAAGTGGCACAGCAGCACACGAGTGCCAGCGGCACAAAAATGGACAATATGTTTCTAATCAACATCCGCATACACCATTTTTCCTTTTGTCTCATTCATAATTTGTCGGTGGCACGCACGGCACAGGCCGCTTCCGCCACCTCCTTTCCATAAATCTAAATCACTCATTCCACCATCACCTCGTCGCAAGCCACCGTTGAGCGGCCTTCGCCAGACTGGTGGATGCGCAGCTCCAGTGGCAACGCGGGGTCTACCTGCCCCAACACGAGGCGCACCCTAAGCTTTGAGAACGGTGCCACGCCGGCGGCACTGACATCGGTACTGGCCACGAGCCGCCCGCCCTGCCACACCTCCACGGCACGCGGCAGGCGGATGCGCCAGCGCGGAGCGTTGTAGAACGACAGCGCAACGGTCGCCCCCGGAGCCACCTTGCCGGCGGGGATGCCGTAGGCCACCGTGCGCGGCGTGGCAATCACCCACCCGGTGTGGTAGTCGGTGGCGAGGGCGAAACGCCCGTCGGTGAGCACCGAGAGGTCTTTATATGCCTCGTCGGGCTTTGATATTGGCGACAGCGCCACGCCACGCAGCTTGTTGTCCAATGCGGCATTCTCGGCCAGCATCGCCCGCCAAGCAGCGATGAAATCGTCGATTTTCGCGCCGGCTTCGTTGTAGCAAGCCATATCATCAAAGGCCGCATGGCCGCCAAGCAGCTTAAGCCGCTCTTTGGCCTCGCCCACGTCGAGCCTCGCGCCGGGCAGGCGCATAAGCTCCAAGCGAGTGTATTGCAGCGCGGTGAGCAGGCGGTTGAGCCTCGTGCGCTCTTCTTCGTCCGATTTTTTGGCCAAAATGTCGAGGCTGTCGCAAAAAGCGCCGAATCCATCGGCATCGAGCCACGCCTTGGCAGCATCGCCAATGCCGCCATAGATGGCGAGCCGCGACTTGCGCTGCGCCACTGCCTCCTCCCACGAGCTGTAGGCGCGGGCCATGAAGTCGCCCGCCACGGGATAGCGCCGACGCAGGCAGCGGGTGGCAAAGTCGGCGGCATCTATCTGCGGGTTGACCATCAAGGCGGCAAGCGTGGCCGTCTGCACGTCGTCTAACGAAGCGTAGTGCGGGCTGCTGCCGTTTAGGAACACACCCTTAACGCCAATCTGCCTGAAGTAGCGCAGCCTGTCGGCCATTACGCCGAGGCAGGGGAACGGCGTGAGGTAGTCGTCGAAGTTGCGTATGTAGTCCCACACGTAGATGCGCTTAGTCACTTTCTGCCAGTCGGCCACGAGCCGCCCGAACCGCTTGCCCTGCGCGGTCTTGGCGCAACCTACCTGCATAGGCACGCCCATTGCGCTTATGAGCACCCCCGCATTGGCAGGCAACGCCACCTGCGGCGGGGCCTTTGTCGTCATATAAGAAGAGGTGAAGAACAGGTGGCGGGGGAACTCACCGGCCAGCTTGGCCAAGAGCCGCCCCACGGCCGGCGAGGCCGACTGCGGCGTGTTGCCCGCGCTGCGGCAGAGGTCGCAGAGGCACACCTGGTCGTTGTCGTTTGGCATGATGGCGAAACGCGCGGTTCCACCGGCAGGCTTGCCGCCCCATGTGCGCACATAGTCCTCCAACGCCTTGAGCAATGCCGGCGAAGAGAAGCAGAACTGCGACCCTACGCGCTTGCCATCGACCACGGCGCGGGCCTCCTGGGGCATCTCGCCGCCAAACACCACGCGCAGGTTGTGGCCCCACAGCGCCCAGTCGTAATCCACGTTGTGGGTAGCCGAAATGGGCATAAGCTCCGGGTCGGAGTTCGACGGGCTGTAGATGCCCCGGTACTCGAAGGCGAAGTCGCCCTCCTGCCCCTTCATGTCAACGACTGCCGGAGCCAGGTCGGCGGCAGCGAGGCGCGGGTCGTCGGCTGCGGCGGCACTTATATACTGGTAGACGAGCCACAGCATGGACTCGTCGTCGGCAGCGGTGAGCCTGACGGTAGAGCCATCAGTGGACGCGGAATAGCGCACGGGAGCCTCTGGGTCAACGCCGACTTCAACCCTGATGCAGTCGTCCACGGCGGGCTTGCCGGTGGATGCAAGGCCCTGGCTGCCGGTGCGGCGGTCGAGCTGGCCCGCAAGGTAGTCGGCCCAGCGCACGTCGGCCTTGGAATTGCCGTCGGCAGGCACCACCCAATAGCCGAACAAGGCCATGCGCCGCCCCGCCCCGGAGCACGAAGCCGACAGGGCGGCGGCAAGGCAGAGGCAGAAAGCTGCCGCAAAGAGCCTCGCCTTAGAAGTGGACGTAAAGCTGCACATGCACATTATATAAGTTCCTGTATTTCGTATTAAGCCATTCGGTATAGTTGAACGCGTCGCCCCCGCGCTGGTTCACCTGGCTGTAGAAGGTCTGCCACGTTCCCATCAGCCCCACGGAGAGGTGCTTGTTTATCATGTAGATGCCGCCAAGGCCCACCATGGAGTTCAGCTTGTCGAACGTGCCGGGCATGGCATTGTCTATGAGGTTGGCCTCCGGCGCACTACCCACGCTGCCCGTCACGGTGATGCTCGTGCGCCCGTCTTCGAGCGGGAAGTACTTCAGCTGCGCCGTGGCGTTGGCATAGAGGTGTGAGGACATCAGGAAGCCGTCGAGACGGCCACTGAGTATGAGCCTGTCCCATGCCTTCGACACGCCCGCGCCTACGTTGAAGAGGTTGTTGCCGCTCTCTTCCCAGCCGTCGAACGCCCAGCCGCCTTCACCGTCTACGTCAGACTCCGCCCATGCAAACAGCTTGCTGTATGTGTGGATGCGGCGGTAGGCGGCGTGCAGGTCGACCGTAACGTCGCTGGGGAAGTTGTAAGCGAGCTTGGCCGAGGCCATGACCTTGGGGAAGTAGCGCGTGCCGTAGGCGCCGGCCAACGTGGCCGACCACCTGTCGGAAATCTGGTGCTCCCACTCCGCCCCGAACTGCAGGCCGACGCCTCCAGGCACCTGGGCTTCGGGATTGTCACCGGCGGCGGCCCCGTCGCGCCCGGCATAGTTGACGCGGGCGGTGAGCAGGTCGCGGGCAAAGCGGCGGGTGTAGGCCGCAGTGGCCACTGCGGTGATTACGTCTTCCTCGCCATAGCGGCCCTGGAGGTACTCTACGGCAATCTCGTTCTTGAGCGAGCGGCTGTCAAGCCCCATGAGGTGGCGCTCGTGGGCGGCGGCCTCGCCCTCGCCCGGGACGTACTTCCGCAGGTAATGGTACGCCGAGTCGTAGTCGTGCATGGCCTCGTAGGCAGTGCCTTTGGCATAGAAGAGGGCCTGGTTGTCATCGTCGAACACGAGGGCGGTGTCTATCACGGCCACGGCCTCGGCGGGCAGGTGCGCCTTGACGAGCTGGTAGGCCACGGCCTCGCTGCTCTCGGAGAACGCGCCGACGATGGACTGGTTGTCGGGATAGTCGTCGAGCCATGGCCGGAGCATATCGATGGAGCGGTGGTATTCGCCGTTGCGGTTGTAGGCCGCCGCCTGTTTCACTACAAAATCAATACGCCCGGGGTAGATGGAACGCGCCTGCGCCACGTAGAGGTCGTAGGCGGCGTAGCTGCCGAGCATGTCGGCAGTGCCAAGGGCAAACTGCAAGCCTTCGGGCGAGGCGGGGTTGACTTTGAGCAATGCCACGCTGGCGTCGAAGGCGCGGCGCGTGGCCCCTTCCTCTATCAGGCCCTTTATGTATGGCACGGCAATCTCCTCGTAGGCCGAGCAGTAGGCCGGGCGGTACTCAAGGTGGGCGGTGTCTTGCATCGCCGTGTCGAGCATGGCCAGTGCCTGCGGCACGTCGCCCCGCGCCTTCAGTACGTCGGCCTTGCGTATGGTGTAGGTGAAGGTGTCGGCGTTGAGCGTGAAGAGCGAGTCGAGCACGTTCATGGCCCTGTCGTACTGCTTCGTCTCATAGTAGCACGAATAGGTGCGCGAGAGTGCCGACGCCCTAACCTCCGGGTCGGAGCTGTGGCTGGCGGCGGCCATGGCGTATGGCAACGCCTCGGAGTAGAGGCCGTCTGAAATCAGGCCCGAAGCCTGGTCAAGGCGCAGCATGGCCATCTCGTCGCCGAGGTCGGCGTCGCCGGGATGCATGGCGGCGAGGCGGTTGAGCAGCGACTGCGCCTTCGGCGTGTTGCCCATGCGCTTGTAGACGAGGTATTCCTTATATAATAAGGAGAACTGCTCGCCGCGCCTGCGCTTGGCCTCGGCTATGTAGTAGAGCGCGTCGTCGTCGTAGCCGCGTGTCACTGACGTGTTGAGCATATAGTCGAGCGCCTCGTTGCTCTTCGTGGTCTCGTAGAGCTTGCCGTAGAGCACGTAGGGGTCGCCCATCTTCGCGGCGTTGGCGGCCTCGGCCAGCAGGCCGGTGTGGAACTGGCGCAGCCTCGCGCTGCCGTTGAAGCGCATACGCGACTGCACGAAGGCCAGGGCCTCCTGGTAGCGCCCTTCCCCGGCAAGTATGCCCGCCCTCTTTATGACGAGGGCCGTGCTGCCCGGGATGCGCGACACGCCCCGGCCCGACACTTCGAGGGCTTCCTCGGTGTTGCCTTGCTGGAGCAGCAGGTTGGTGAGGTCCATGTAGTACGCCTCGTTGCCCGGTATGGCCTCAACAAGCTCGTAGAGCGCCTTTATGGCCTCGGCTGGCTTGCCTGACTTCTTCTTGCGGATGTACTGTTCCTCAAGGTTGTAGGCGAACTCCTTTTGCAGGGCGGTGTCGTTGGGGTAGATCTGGTGGAGCCGCTTGAGCAGGCGGTCGGCCTCCACGTCGTTGCCTTGCAGGCGGTACAGCCCTATCTTCTTGCGCCACAGGCCCTTCCAGTAGGGGTTTATCTCAAGCAGCTCGTTGACGTAGCAGATGGCCGAGGAGTAGTTTTTTGTCTCCTCCTCAACCTTCACGAGCAGCTGCTTGGCATCGACGTTGCTCGGATTGTCGCGCACGGCCCTCACGAGGAAGTATCGCGAGTTGTCGTAGTCCTTCTTGTGGTAATAGTACTGGCCGTTGAGTTCGTTAAGGCCGTTCACTTCGGGATAGACCTTCAGGCCCTCGTCGAGCAGAGCCTTGCCTTCATCCCACGCCCCGCGCTTGAACATGGCGCGCACGTTCACCTCGTAGTAGTCGGGCGTGCGCACCTCTTCCTTCTGGCCTATCACCCCGAAGGCCCAGGCCACCGTGACAAACGCGAACAGCACGATGCAGATTATGAGGCATCCTTTCTGTTTCATATTGCACCCTCCACCCGGACTTGGCCGGCATTTTCGGCGGGAGCGGCCTCCTCGCCTTCGTTGTTCCCACTGTTGCCTTTCTTTTGCTTGCCCTTCGTACCGCTGCGGCTCATGTCGCCCCAAACGCCCGACTTCCTCGTGAGGTAGTTGAAATAGCCCTTGATGGAGAAGAGCGTGATGAACGGGTGGTAGAGGAACGGCTCCACCATGGCCGCGCCGAGCACGAGCAGGTAAGACCTCACCTTGCGGAACGAGCCGCCGAGGGTGTAGTCGTTGAAGAGCACCACCGAGGCGAGGATGAAGCAGAAGGTGTAGAGGCCGAAGAAGATTACTGCCGCGGAAGTCCAGTTGACCACCCCGGTGAGCGCCTGGTAGACGAACACGAGGAAGCCCACGAACTCGATGATTGGGGCAAGCGCCTCGAAGATGAGCACGTAGGGCAGAGTGACCATGCCCAACTGCTTGTACTTGTAGTTGAACAAGAAGCGGCGGTGGCGCACGAAGGTCTGTATAAGGCCGTAGCCCCAGCGCGTGCGCTGGCGGTAGAGCACCTTGATGTTGGGCGGCATCTCCGTCCAGCAGCTGTAGGCCGGCACCTGCACAATCTTGTACTTGCGCTTGAAGTCGCAACAGTAGCCCACCATGCGGATAATCATGTCCATGTCCTCGGCGAAGGAGTCGCCGCTGTAGCCGCCCGCCGCCATGACCACCTTCTTGTCGAACAGGCCGTAGCCGCCCGACACGTTGGGCATGGCGTTGATGGCCGACCACCCCATCTTGCCCACGAGGAAGGAGCGCATATACTCCATTGTCTGGAACAGCGGGCAGGGAGTGTGGGGCGGGCGCAGCTTGGTTATCACGCCGTTTTCCACCTCGCAGCCGTTCGACGCCGACATGATGCCGCTCACGGCAATTACGTCGGGCGACTCGAGCATGGGCTGGATGCAGCGCGATATGGCATCCTTGGAGAGGATGCAGTCCACGTCGGTGTTGATGAAGTAGGGGTAAGACGAGGCGTTGAGTCCGGCGTTCACGGCGTCGGCCTTCGTTCCGCCGTTCTCCTTGTCCACCACGATGAGCCGCGAGAACTCCGGCTTGGTGGACTTGAACAGCCGCTTGTAGGGCTTGGTGTGGATGTACTCCACGTAGGCGAACGGCACCTCTACGAGCGCGAAGTTCTCTATGAGCAGGTCGAGTGTCTTGTCGGTGGAGCCGTCGTTGACGACAACGACCTCGAACTTCGGGTACTCCTGCCCCAGCAGCGAGTTCACATTGTCTATTATAGTCTTCTCCTCGTTGTAGGCCGGGGCCACGATAGACACGCCCGGCGTGTAGGGGCTGGTGTCCATTATGTTCTTGTTGTAAGTGGTCAGCTGGTAGCGCTTGTTGCGCATTATGCCAACCACGGCCAGCCACATGAGGACTATGTAGGAGATGATAAGCCCCATGCTGTAGAAGAAGATGACGTATCCGTAGAAATAAAACAGTATATCTTTCATAGGGCGTCGTGGTTTATCAGTTCACATTCTACGTGGTCGAAGAGTACCTTGTCTTCGGGGTTGGCCTTTGCCAAGAGCCTGTGGAAGGCGGCGTGGCCCTGGGCGCCCGAAGCCCAGAGGCAGCGCAGGGCGGTGCGCCGGGTGAAGTCGGCGGTGGAGCTGTTGTAAGCCTCGACGAAGAACGGCACGTTGCGCCACGAGCCGATGGCCAGGCACGCCCGTAGTATCGTGCGGCGCTGGTTCTCGGTCTGTTTGTAGAACACGTCCTGCATGGGCTTCTCGGCCTCGGCGAACTTGCGTATGCCCATGCAGGCGAAGGCCGCCCTGCGCACGGTGAAGTTGTCGTCGTCGAAATACCTCATAAGGTAGCGCACCTCGCTGTCGGTGCCCCACCACGCCGTCTCGCACATGAGGAAGGCGCGGAACTCCGGGTTCTCTATCTTCTGGAGTATAGGCACGAAGCGCGGCGTGGGCCTGTTGGCCTCGTTGATGCGGCTGAATATCTCGTGCAGCTCCATCATGTCCCACGTGGTGAAGACAGGCACGCGGGTGGTGTCCTCCTCGAAGAAGTCGTAGGGATTCTCCTTGCTGGCCACCATGTGGTAGAGGCGGGCTGCCTTGCGCAGCGGCAGCGACTTGTCGTTGACGAGCCGCGCCACGATGCTGTTGGGCAGGCGCATATTCGTGAGGCGCACCGTCTGCAAGAGCTTCACCTTGTCGCGGTTCTTGCCATAGATGAGCTGCCGCTCCACATAGTCGACAAACCCCACGAGGCGCATGACCCGCTGTATGTTGGTGAGGTTGGGGTTCATGGTGTTGGTGAACACGCTGACCTCGATGAACACTTGCGACCAGAGCCGCATCTCCCACTTCTTCCACTTGCGCTCCTCGTAGCCGATGCGGCGCTTTATCTCCTCGGTGGGCAGGTTCTCCACTTCGGCGTAGCACACGTCCTTGAGCGGCTCGAGGTATTTTTCGCGTATCTTGGCGAGACGCTTGCGGTTGCGGCGGCGCAGGTAGACGTTGACGCACATGGCCACGAGCAGCACCAAGAAGGCCAGGCAGCAGAAGATGATGACCATATAGGCCACGCGCACCACCCAGGGGTACTCGGCGAAGTAGTGTACATATAGGAAATAATAGTAGCGCAGGATGTTCCAGCCCCAAAGCTGGTAGGTGTCGTGCAGCGGCGAATATTCCTCGTAACCGGCCTGCCCAGGCACCAGGGTGGTGGTGGGTACGGTATCGCGTGCGGCCATGATGGCAAAGCATGCCACTGCCCACACCAATCCCATTAGGCATAACGAAACCCGCTTCATAATTCTTGGCTTTATTTTATCTAAATCGCCATCAATCCGCGAAACAGTTCGACGAATCCGGCTAAAACTTCTACAACTTCCGCAAAATGCGAATCAAAAAAAGCCACGGCAAGGAAATGCCGCCGATATATCACATCTTTTCGGGGGCAAAGATACGATTTTTTTGTTTTTGAAAAGACATTTCGGATAAAAAATTTCCGATAAAGTAAAATTTTTCAACGCCAAAACGCCTAAATGAAGGTATGAAACGAAAGAAACTAAAAGTCGTAAACAAGCGTTGCGTATATATTTAAAGCATATTCATCGGTTCATTTAGGCGTTTCGCATAATCAGATGCACCACCTTACACATCGACGAACGCCGCATTGCCCCGACAAACGCGGCAAGCCGTTTAAGGCCAAATGCGACCCACGGCGTAAAACCGCTCTCGCGAAGCCCCGCAATAGCCGGAAACAACAAATTGAATATCCGCAAAGCTCCTATTCAAAGAGGTTAAAGGAGCTATAAGAAGTCATCGCTCCACTGCGTTCCGACAGGAAGTTAGAGGACGTGCGCCCATTAGCTTCCTCATTTCATTTGTTTTTGGCCAAATGCAGACATTCATAACAACAAACACCCTGCACCATTAAGACATTACGAACTGCGGATTCCACGAAAAGCCTTGGCTTAACAGCAGGGTATATCAAGCCCTAAACGCTTCCAACTTTTTCGCGAAAAAAGAACGCTACCCTGTTAAAATGCAGGGGAAAAACGGCCCCAAAAACAGCACAGCGGCGGCAAAACGGCCACATAGAGGCAAATAACGCGAAAATGGATGTGCAGCTGCCAACCTATTGGACGAATTGCACTTACGGGCATTGCATGGCGAAGTGTGCAAAGGAAACTGCCGGAAAATCGGCCAAAAATCGGCCAAAAACAGCCGTTTTCGGCGAAAAACGGCTTGCAGGACGGCTCGTTTCGCATCCTAAAACGACCCGTTTCGCATCGTAAAACGGCACGTTTCGCAAGCCGAAACGCGCCATTTCGCAAAACGAGCAGCCCCGCAATGGCGTTTTCGATGGCCCAAACGAGCCTCCGTTTCCTATTTCGCGGGTTTCAGGCGTGTTAAAATCGCCATGGCGAAATGCTAAAAAAGCATAACCGACGACAGTTTGGCACGCCCGCAAAAGGATGCGCAGTAAACCGCAATCTCGCACGCAAGCGCGTCGCCGCTTCACACATAGCGTGCGCCATTCCACACGAAATGTGCCGCCGCTTTCCCCTCCTTTTCCAAAGGATGGGCAGGGGTGGTTTGCATAAGCCACTGAAATACAGCAATTTACCCAACGCAAAAGTCATCTTGTTTTTTACAAACCACCCCGCCCCTCCTTTGGAAAAGGAGGGGAAAGCGGCGGATTATTCCGCATAAAAGGCGGCATTGTTCACATAATTTGCGGCGGATTATTCCGCATAAAAGGCGGCATTGTTCACACAAATTGCGGCAATATTCCGCATAAAAAGCAGCATTATTCACACAATTTGCGGCAATATTCCGCATGAAGCATGGCATTATTCCGCGTAAAAGGCGCATTATCCGGCAAATATAGGCCGATTCCATCGGGCGAACAGGCACTGGCGACAGGCCGCCAAAGGCACACGGGGAGGGCGGCTGCATTAACCACGCACAAGCCTTGAGGCTGCCCACCGCTCCCAAGCGAAGGCAAGATAGCTTAGCAGGGTGTTGACAGCAAACGCCAGCAACGCCACCACGGCAAAGCGCAAGGCCGGAGAAGGCAGGCCGCCAAGCCACGGGGCGGATATGCGGCAGACCGCGTATGCGCCGAAAACCTGGTAAAGGAAGATGGTGTAACCCCTTACGTTCCACAGCGACACCAGCCCCCGGCAAGGCAACTTCACGCGCCATAGCGCAAGGCCGAGCACGCTGAGCCACGCCAGGCCAAACACGACAAAGAGCATATCGGCCGGGAACTTGTGGCCCTGCATGGGTATGGCCGCGCCGGAGAGGAAACCGGCCACCGTCAACGACACCGACACCACCGCCACGGCAAGCACTGAACGGAAGGAGGCGCGGCGGTAGTAGAGGTAGCCGACGAAGAAGAAGAAATTGTAGACGAGCAGGTTCATCACCCAATACTTTTGGTGGAAGTCGGGCAAAAGCCACGACCCCATGGCGGCCAGCGCAAGGCACGCCGCAACATACGCGCCGCGCCCGACGCGCCGCGACAGCCGGGCCTGCAACGGGAAGAGGCACATCAGGACGAAATAGCAGGAGATGAACCAGGTGTATTGGTAGAAAGGTATCTTGCCGCTGCCGCAAGTGAGCAACACCTTAAGGGCCTCGGCAAGGGTGAACGAGCGCACGTCTATGTGGAAGGGCGAGCCTTGCGGCTCGACAAGGCCCACAAACACGACCCAGGCGAAGAGCACGGGCAAGAACAGGAAGAAGGGCAGCAGCACCCTGCGGAAACGCCCGCAGACGTATGCCCGGTACGGAACGGGGCGGCTGCCGCGCAGCGACTGCGCCGCCCCGGCTATGAAAAACATGGCGGGCATCTCGAACAGCAGGGCCGACTTTAGCGGCTCGGCCACGGGATAGAGCCAATAGGCCACGTGGATGACGCACACGATGTACATCATCGCCAGCCCGCGGCAGGCATCGAGCGTAGTGTCCCTTTGCTGCATATCAGACAATATCGGTTGTAAAGCAAAGCTTGGCTGCCACCGGCAAGGCGGCAGACCGTCACCTTACGACGGCCACCTTGCACACGGTACCCTTGCTGCCGTCGCTCTTGGCGGTCACGATGTTGTAGACGCCGGAGGCCACGCGCTTGCCGTAGCGGTCGCGCCCGTCCCAGGTGAAGGTGCCGCCGGTGCTCCGCCCCTCGGCCACGAGGTAGCCGGTGGCCGTGGTCACCTTCACGTCGGCGTCGAAACTAAGCCCCACCACGGTGATAAGCCCGGTGTAGCCCGGCTCGACCGGGTTGGGATAGGCGTACACGTTGTCCTTGTCC
>CALUMB010000010.1 GCA_944321645.1 uncultured Prevotella sp. | reverse complement strand
AAGGGCTGAATTCCAAGCGAGGAACTCAGCCCTAAATTTTTTCACAATACAAAAACTTTTAGCGGACACTAATGGTTGCGAAACAGGCCGTTTGGCTCTCTAAAACGGGTCGTTTCGCAACCCAAAACGGCACCCGCCGCATCCGGCGGGGCGAAAAGCGGCGGCAAAAGCGGCCGATACGGGGCCAAAACAGAGCCTTTGGAATCTATTTGCCAAAGCCAGACAGTCAAACATTTTTACCGAAAACCCGCCCCGCACAACAAAAAATTCGGCACAAGGGAAGCGCAAAAACCCGCCGCCAAATTTTGGGATTAAGCCCAAAATCGCTATCTTTGCAACACGGCATGGTTGCCCCCACGCCACGGCTGCCGCGCCTCGCCACGGCCCCCGCAGCCGCATCAGGGCGCAACATGCACACGACAAGCAAAACAAAACCACAGCAAAGAATGAGAACAGTGATACAGCGCGTGAGCCGCGCATCGGTCACCATAGGCGGGCAGGTTAAGTCGGCCATAGGCCCCGGCTTCATGGTACTGCTCGGCATCACGGCCGACGACACCGAGGAAGACGCCCGGTGGCTCGTGAGGAAGATAGCCGCCCTGCGCGTGTTCGACGACGACGGGGGCGTGATGAACCTGGCCCTGGCAGACGTCGGCGGCGAGGTGCTGGTGGTGAGCCAGTTCACGCTCATGGCATCCTACAAGAAGGGCAACCGCCCCTCGTGGATCCACGCCGCGCCCCACTCCATCGCCATACCGCTCTACGAGCGCTTCTGCGCCCTCATGGCCGAGGCCACAGGCCGCCCCGTGGCCACGGGCGAGTTCGGCGCCGACATGAAGGTGGAACTGGTCAACGACGGCCCCGTGACCATCTGCATGGACACGAAGAACAAGGAGTGAGGCAGACACAGCAAACTTAGCACAAATCCCACTATGGACGACATAACCATCCGCCAGGCGCAACGTATGGTTGACGACTGGATACGCACCTACGGCGTGCGCTACTTCTCGGAGCTTACGAACATGGCCGTGCTCACCGAGGAAGTGGGCGAGCTGGCGCGGGTAATGGCCCGCACCTACGGCGACCAGAGCTTCAAGCCCGGCGAGAAGGCCAACCTCGGCGACGAGATGGCCGACGTGCTCTGGGTGCTGCTCTGCATAGCCAACCAGACTGGCACGGACCTGACCGAAGAGCTGCGCCGCAACATAGGGAAAAAGACCGAGAGAGACAAAGAAAGGCATAAAAACAACGAAAAACTCACCAACAATGACTGACAAACACAACAACAGCGCACACAGCCACGACGAGGCTCCGCGCATGAGCAGGTACGAAGAGGCACTGGCCAAGTACGACACGAAGATAGCCGACGACGACGTGCGGGCCGCCGTAAGGAAGCTGATAGCCGAGAAAGTGCACGAGAACGACACGCCGGAGGCGAAGCGGTTCCTGATGGGCAGCATCGAGCTTACGTCGCTAAAGACCACCGACTCCGACGAAAGCATACTGGCACTCACCGAGCGCGTCAACCAGTTCGAGGACTCCTACCCCGACCTTCCGCACGTGGCCACCATCTGCGTCTACCCCTGCTTTGCCAAGACGGTGAGCCAGTCGCTCGAAGTTGAGGGCGTGGAGATAGCCTGCGTGTCGGGCAGTTTCCCGTCGTCGCAGACCTTCCCGGAGGTGAAGGTGGCCGAGACGGCCCTTGCCTTGGGCGACGGCGCGACCGAAATAGACATCGTGATGCCCGTGGGCAAGTTCCTAAGCGGCGACTACGAGGGCCTGTGCGACGAGATAAGCGAGCTGAAGGACGTGTGCGGCGAGCGCAAGATGAAGGTGATACTCGAGACGGGCTGCCTCAAGACCGCCGAGAACATCAAGAAAGCCTCGCTGCTCGCTATGTACGCCGGGGCCGACTACATCAAGACATCCACGGGCAAGCTCGAGCCTGCCGCCACGCCAGAGGCAGCCTACGTGATGTGCCAGGCCATACGCGAATACTACAACGAAACCGGCATACAGGTTGGATTCAAGCCCGCCGGGGGGCTAAACTCGGTCACCGACGCGCTCACCTACTACACCATCGTGAAAGAGGTACTGGGCGAAACGTGGCTCACCAACCAGTGGCTCCGCCTCGGCACGAGCCGCCTGGCCAACATGCTGCTGAGCGAAATAGTTGGGGAGGAGACGAAGTTCTTCTGAGGGAAAAGAAAAAATTGGGGCAATTGGACTAATTAGACAAATTGGGCTAATTAGTCCAATAACCCAACAAACGCCCAAAACCAACCAACAACCCAACAAAACGCCACAAACAATGAATAACCAGCCAAGCAAAGAATTCCTTCCTAACCGCGGAAACTACAGGAAACTTATTGCCTACAAGAAAGCAGAATGCATCTATGACATAACATTCTATTTCGCCCACAAACACCTCGAAAAAGGCGACAGGACGATAGACCAGATGGTGCAGGCAGCACGCTCGTGCAAGCAAAACATAGCCGAGGGAAGCGCTGCGAGCACAACTTCAAAAGAAACCGAACTAAAGCTGATAAACGTGGCACGGGCAAGCCTGCAAGAACTATTGACAGACTACGAGGACTACTTGCGCGTAAGGAGCCTGAACACGTGGCCGCCAGACTCCTAAAAGGCAACCCAAACGCGCACAGTATGCTCAAAGCACAACGACAGTGCCTACTACCGCGAAGCAATCAAGATACGCTCCGACGAGACCGTGGCGAACATTGCCATAACGCTCATCCACCAAACCGATGTTTTCTTAAGGAAGCTAATAGACAGGCTTAAGAAGGATTTCGTAGAAAACGGAGGCATAAAAGAAGAAATGTACCGGGCAAGGACAGAGTGGCGCCAGCTCAACGGCGGCAAGAGCCAAACGAACCTTTAGGCCAAATTAGTCCAATTCGACCAATTAGCCTAATTAACCCAAGCCATCCCGCCAAATCATTTGCTCCTATCGATCACAAAATCCACGTAGGCCGTGAGGGCGCGGGCTATCTCCGCGTCGGCCACGTTGGCCTCAATGAAGCCGCAGCACAGGCCGCGCAGCTCCTCCATGCGGCGCTCGGCATACTCGATTCCGCCGTTTTCTTTGGTAAAAGCCACCAGGGCGGCGATTTCATCGGGCGACACCGTGCCTTCCTTCACGCGCCGTGCAATGGCCATCATGCGCCCGTCGGCGGTGGAGTTAAGCGCGTAGATGGCCGGCAGGGTGAGCTTGCCCTCGGCCATGTCGTTGCCCGTGGGCTTGCCGATGGTGGCCGAAGGGTAGTAGTCGAATATGTCGTCGCGTATCTGGAAGATGATGCCGAGGTTGCGCCCGAAGTTCTTCGCCGCCTCGATGTCGGCCTGGTCGGCTCCCGCCGAGAGTGCGCCAATGGCGCAGCAAGCCTCGAAGAGCGCGGCGGTCTTCTGGCGGATTACCTGGTAGTAGACCTCCTCCGAAACCTCACTGTTGCGTATGTTGGACAGCTGCAGTATCTCGCCGCTGGCCAGCGTGCGGCCAAGCTCCGCAAGGTACTGCACTATGGCCTGGTTGCCTGTGAGCGATACGTGCAGCAGCGCCGTGGAGAGCAGGTAGTCGCCCACGAGCACCGCCACCTTGTTGTTGTACGTCGCGTTGAGCGAAGCCTGCCCCCTGCGCTCGCAGCTCTCGTCCACCACGTCGTCGTGCACGAGGCTGGCCGTGTGCAGAAGCTCCAGTCCAACGGCGGCGTCTTGCGTGGCCGGGGTCACAAGGCCGTAGTTGCGGGCCATCAGCAGTATAAGCATCGGGCGCATCCGCTTGCCCGCCTTCTTCCTGATGTGCGCCAAAGCCTGCGACAGCAAACCGTCGGTGTGGCTCATGGATTCGTCGAAGAGCGAGTTAAAGCGCTCCAGCTCGCCCGCTATTGGCTCCTTGATGAGAGATAAATAGTCCATTAACCGAAATTTGATACAAAAGTAGTGAATTTATCGGGATATGCGGAATTATTTTAGTAATTTTACGCTTTAAAAAGCCACAAACATGGATAAACTGTTTCTTTTGGACGCATACGCGCTCATATACCGCGCCTACTACGCCTTCATCAAGAACCCGCGCGTCAACTCCAAGGGCCTGAACACTTCGGCCATAATGGGTTTCGTAAACACGCTCAACGAGGTGCTCACCAAGGAGAAGCCCACGCACGTGGGCGTTGCGTTCGACCCCGCCGGCCCAACCTTCCGCCACGAGGCGTTCCCGGAGTACAAGGCGCAGCGCGAAGCCTGCCCCGAAGACATCAAGCGGTCGGTGCCGGTGATAAAAGACATACTGCGGGCCTACCGCATACCTGTACTCGAGGCCGACGGCTACGAGGCCGACGACGTGATAGGCACGCTCGCCACCAAGGCCGGGCAGGCCGGAGTGCAGACTTTCATGCTCACTCCCGACAAGGACTACGGCCAGCTCGTGGGCCCGAACGTGTGGATGTACCGCCCGCGCTACGGCGACGCGGGCTACGAGGTGATGGGCCCCGACGAGGTGAAGGCCAAGTATGGCATTGCCTCGCCGGCGCAGGTGACAGACCTGCTCGGCCTGATGGGCGACTCGGCAGACAACATCCCGGGCTGCCCGGGCGTGGGCGAGAAGACCGCCGCCAAGCTAATAGCCGAGTTCGGCACGGTGGAAAGCCTGCTCGCCTCTACCGACAGGCTGAAGGGCGCGCTGAAGAAGAAGGTGGAGGAGAACGCCGACAAGATAGCGTTCTCGAAGTACCTGGCCACCATCAAGACCGACGTGCCGATCGAGCTTGACCTCGACGGGCTTAAAGTGGAGGCGCCTGACGAGGCACGCCTCGGCGAACTGTTCGACGAACTGGAGTTCAAGAGCTTCAAGAACCGCATCCTTAAAAAAACCGAAAATAAGCAAACGAAAGACAATTTGCAGCAAAGTCTCTTTGCGGAAAACACGGGCGAGGATGAAGGAAGCCGCGAATCAGCCCATTTTGACACGATAAACACCACTCCGCACGACTACAAACTCGTTGTGGCAGAGGATGATATACTAAGCCTGCGTGACTTTTTGTTGACACAACAAGCCGTGAGTTTAGACACAGAGACCACCTCGACGCACGCCATCGAGGCCGAACTCGTAGGGCTGAGCTTCGCCGCCGAGGAAGGCAAGGCGTTCTACGTGCCGGTGGCGGCCAACCGTGAAGAAGCCTTAAAGACCGTAAACATTTTCAAACCGCTGTACGAACACCCCTCGATACTGAAGATTGGGCAAAACCTAAAGTACGACCTCGAGGTGCTGGCGGGCTACGGCGTGCGGCTGGCCGGGCCGATGTTCGACACGATGCTGGCCCACTACATCATCCAGCCCGAGCTTCACCACAACATGGACTTCATGGCCGAGGCATACCTGAACTACCAGACCATACACATCGACGAGCTTATCGGCCCCAAGGGCAAGAAGCAACTCTCCATGCGCGACCTGCCGCCGGAGCAGGTGTACGAGTATGCCGCCGAAGACGCCGACGTGACCCTGCGGCTCAAGAACCTCCTGGAGCCTGAGCTGGGGCGCATAGGCGCCGGGCAGCTCTTCGGCGAAGTGGAGATGCCGCTCATGCCCGTGCTCGCCGCGATGGAGCTTAACGGCGTGAGGCTCGACACGGCCTCGCTCGCCGAGACGTCGGCCATACTCACCGGGCGGATGCGCGAGGTGGAGCAGGCGGTCTACGCCCTGGCCGGCACAGAGTTCAACATCTCGTCGCCAAAGCAGGTGGGCGAGGTGCTCTTCGACCGCATGAAGATAGTGGACAAGCCAAAAAAGACCAAGAGCGGGCAGTACGTAACGAGCGAGGAGGTGCTGCAGTCGCTGCGCGGCAAGAGCGAGATAGTGGGCCACATACTCGAGCACCGTGGGCTGAAGAAGCTGCTGAGCACCTACGTCGACGCGCTGCCCAAGCTCGTCAACCCGCGCACGGGCCACATACACACATCGTTCAACCAGGCCGTCACGGCCACGGGCCGCCTATCCTCCAGCGACCCCAACCTGCAGAACATACCCGTGCGCGGCGAGGACGGCAAGGAGATACGCCGCGCCTTCGTGCCGGAGCCGGGCTGCCTCTTCTTCTCTGCCGACTACAGCCAGATTGAGCTGCGCGTGATGGCCCACCTGAGCGGCGACGAGAACATGATAGAGGCATTCCGCGAGGGCCACGACATACACGCCGCCACGGCGGCACGCATCTACAAGGTGCCTATCGAGGAGGTGAGCCGCGACCAGCGCACAAAGGCCAAGCGGGCCAACTTCGGCATAATCTACGGCATAACCGTGTTCGGGCTGGCCGAGCGGCTCGGCATAAGCCGCGACGAGGCGCGGCAGCTAATCGACGGCTACTTCGACACCTTCCCCCGCGTGCGCGACTACATGGAGAAGGCCAAGGAGCAGGCCAGGGCGCAGGGCTACGTCGAGACGCTGTTCCGCCGCCGCCGCTACCTGCCCGACATCAACTCGCGCAACGCCACCGTGCGCGGCTTCGCCGAGCGCAACGCCATCAACGCCCCGATACAAGGCACGGCGGCCGACATAATAAAGGTGGCCATGGTGCGCATCGCCCGCCGCTTCGAGGCCGAGGGCGTGCGCTCGAAGATGATACTCCAGGTACACGACGAACTCAACTTCAGCGTACTGCCCGAAGAGAAGGAACTCGTGGAGCGCATCGTCATAGAGGAGATGCAGGGCGCGTTCCCCATGAGCGTGCCGCTCGTGGCCGACTGCGGCTGGGGCGCAAACTGGCTCGAAGCCCACTGACGGGGGCCTACTGCGGGCATGAATAAAAATGCGGCCGCGGCCATTTGCTGCGGCCATCCCACGCAGCCGTGGGGCCGTTCGGTGCGCCTTACGCAACGGCCTGGCTGACAAGCAGTTACCGAAACGGGTCGTCTTGGCTTCCAAAACGGCCCGTTTCGCATTGCAAAACGGCCCGTTTCAGGGCGCGAAACAGGCCGTTTTGCAAACCAACCCCGCCCAAGCCGCACACGCACACCGCCGGGGCAACCCCACGGCAGTGCATAAACAGTGCATACGCTGCATGGATATGCAGCGCAGGCAGGGCTGCGCCACCCCGAAGCCAGCCCCGCCCCACCCTGCCGGCATTCGCGCACAGCCGCCCCCGCCAGCCCCACACAAGTGGTTAAAAACCTCGGCACGAGGTGTAAATAAGGTTAAATATGGAAGCGCAAGCCACCATTACCTACCGAAACGAAAGCCTGGGTATGGAATAAAGTTGTAAATTTGCAGCCTGTATTCAACCGACAACAAAAGCATTTATGACACACAACAAGCCAACCGCGCTGCTACTCGCCCTGGCCATGGCTGCCACGGCAGCCGCCGAAGGCGGCGGTAAGGTGGTGCCCATCAAGTACGGCGACATGGACCGGTGGGTGGTGCGCCACATCAAGGAGTCGGGCATCATCGGCGGGAACACAAAGACGCTCTACGAGATAGGCCCCAACCGCACCATCGACGGCAACACGCCCTACACCAACCTGGGCGGCTCGCCCTGGGGAACGTCTAACGTGATGGCCAAGGTGATGGGCGTGGTGAAGACCAACAACAGCGTCTACCGCGAGCGGCGCGGCGCGGGCTACTGCGCCAAGATGACCACACACATAGAGAGCGTGAAGGTGCTCGGGCTGATGAACATCAAGGTGCTGGCCGCCGGCTCCATCTTCCTCGGCGACATGAAAGAGCCAATCACCGGCACCAAGGAGGCGCAGAAGTGGCTCAACTTCGGAGTGCCGTTCACCGGGCGGCCCAAGGCCCTGCGCTACGACTACCGCGTGGAAGTGCCGGGAACGAAGAACCGCATAAAGCAGAACGGCTTCAGCCGCAAGCAGACCGTAGCCGGGCAGGACTACGCCACCACGGTGTTCCTGCTGCAAAAGCGCACCGAAGACGCCAAGGGCAACATCACGGCCAAGCGCGTGGGCACCATGATAGTGCGCTACGGACGCTCGACCGGCGGCTGGGTGAACGACGCCACATACGAGATACTCTACGGCGACATACGCCACAACCCCAAGTACAACGCCGCCACCATGGGCCTGCGGCAGACCGACTACGCCCGCAACAGCCGCGGCGAGAGCGTGCCTGTGCGCGAGACGGGCTGGGCCGCCGCCTCGGAGCAGCCCACGCACATGGTGCTGCAGTTCTCGTCGAGCCACGGCGGGGCATACATCGGCACCGTGGGCAACACGCTCTGGATAGACAACGTGGAGCTGGTGTACTGACAAAGGTAAAAAGGTAAAAAAGCAAAAAGGTAAAAAAAGGGCTGCGCAACGACACTGCCCTCGCATCAACCCCTCCACCACAGCCAATGAAAAAGCTCTTGCCCGCGGCTCTGGCGGCACTGTTCACAGCCACCGCAGCCAGTGCCGACACAAAGGCCGGCACCACAAGGACAGCCGCAGACACCACACTGGCCGTCAAGGCCGACTCCGCGCCACAGCGCCGCAGCCTCGGCAGGCGCGTGGCCGACTACTTCCGCAACGCCAACAAGGGCCGGCGGGACAAGAAGTTCGACTTCAGCATACTCGGCGGGCCGCACTACAACACCAACACGCAGCTCGGACTGGGCCTCGTGGCCGCCGGGCTTTACAGCACCGACCGCCGCGACACCACGCTCATGCCGAGCAACGTGTCGCTCTTCGGCGACGTGTCCACCGTGGGCTTCTACATGCTCGGCGTGCGGGGGCTGCACATCGCGCCGCGCGACCGCTACCGCATCGACTACACGCTCTACTTCTACTCCTTCCCCTCCAAGTTCTGGGGCCTGGGCTACGACATGGGCAACGACGACGCCAACGAGTCTGACATGAACCGCTTCCAGGCGCAGGCCAAGGCCAGCTTCCTATGGCGCGTGGCGCCAAACCTCTACTTCGGCCCCATGGCGGCCTACGACTTCGTGCGCGGCTACGACTTCGAGCGGCCCGAACTCATAGAGGGCATGGGCACGCGCACCCACAACTTCGGCCTCGGGCTTACGCTGATGTACGACACGCGCGACGTGGCCACCAACCCACACCGGGGCTTCTACGTAAACATAGAGCAGTCGTTCCGCCCGCGCTTCCTCGGCAACGACTACTGCTTCAGCACCACCGAGCTGCGGGCCGACGCCTACGCTCCGGCCTGGCGCGGCGCCACCATAGCCGCCGACGTGCGCTCGACGCTCAACTTCGGCAACCCCTCGTGGGCCATGATGGCCAAGCTGGGCGGCCCCTACTCCATGCGCGGCTACTACGAGGGCCGCTACCGCGACAAGCACAAGGTGGAGGCGCAGGTGGAACTGCGCCAGCACGTCTGGCGCAGGAACGGCGTGGTGGTGTGGGTCGGCGCCGGCACGGTGTTCAGCAAGTTCAGCCAGGTGCGCATGGCGCACGTGCTGCCGAACTACGGACTGGGCTACCGCTGGGAGTTCAAGAAGAACGTAAACGTGCGCCTCGACTACGGCTTCGGCAAAGGAGGCCAGAGCGGCTTCATGTTCAACATCAACGAAGCGTTTTAAAGGTAAAAGGGTAAAGAAGTAAAAAGGCAAAAAGGGACTTCTAAAGGTAAAAAGGTAAAGAAGCAAAAAGGTAAAAAAAGGCTGCGCCATGACAAGTGGCAGGAAGCGAAAAAGGCTGCGCAACGTCTCTGGGAGAAACAATGCGCAGCCCTTTTCACCTTTTTACCCTTTTACCTTTTTACCCTTAAGCGGCCTTTTTCACCTTTTTACTTCTTTACCTTTTTACCTTTATTTTCCTCCGCCAGCACGAAGTCCAGCTGCCTTTTCTCCACGTTGGCCTTGGCCACCTTAATCCTTATCGGGTCGCCGAGCTGGTAGCGGTGGTGATGGCGGCGGCCAACGAGGCAGTAGTTGCGCTCGTCGAAGTCGTAGTAGTCGTCGTCGAGGTCGCGCATGAGCACCATCCCCTCGCAGTGGTTCTCGTCTATCTCGCAGTAGATGCCGTAAGACGTTATGCCGCTTATGTGGGCGTCGTACTCGCTGCCGACCTTGTCGGCCATGAACTCCACCATCTTGTACTTGATGGAGTCGCGCTCGGCGTTCTGCGCCACAAGCTCCATGTCGCTGCAGTGCTCGCACAGCTCCTCGCAGCGTTCCTTGTTAACGGAGCGCCCTCCCTGCTGGTAGCGCGTCAGGAGGCGGTGGACCATCGTGTCGGGATAGCGGCGTATGGGCGACGTGAAGTGGGTGTAGTAGTCGAAGGCCAGCCCATAGTGGCCAATGTTGTGTATGGTGTACTTGGCCTTCATCATCGCCCTTAGGGCCACGGTCTCGATGAGTTTCTGCTCCCTCTTGCCCTGGCAGCCGTCCATCAGGGCGTTAAGGCTCTTCGATATTGCGCCGCGCGTGCCTGCGGTCTTGAGCTTGTAGCCGAACTTCACCACAAACGTGCGCAGCGTTTCGAGCTTCGTCGGGTCTGGCTGGTCGTGCACTCGGTATGGCAGCGTCTTGGCCTTCTGCCCCTTCTTCACCCTGCCCACGCTCTCGGCCACGGTGCGGTTGGCCAGCAGCATGAACTCCTCGATCAGCTTGTTGGCGTCCTTCGACTTCTTGAAATAGCAGCGCGTGGGATGCCCTTTCTCGTCAACGTCGAAGTGAAGCTCCTCGCGGTCGAACTTCACCGAGCCGCCCTTGAACCTCGCCTCGCGCAGCTTCTTGGCCAGGGCGTCGAGCTTTACCAGTTCGGCGGCGTGCTCGCCCTTGTAGCCTTCAGGCCCCGGCGCGGGCGCGGGCTGCCCCGTCCCGTCCACCACCCCGTTGTCCTCGAGCAGCTGCTGCACCTCCTCGTAGGCGTAGCGGCGCACGCTCCTTATCACCGTATGCACGATGCGGTAGTCCTTCACCTCGGCCTCGTCGTCGAGGGAGAACACCACGCTGAAGGCGAGCTTGTCCTCGTCGGGGCGCAGCGAGCATATATAGTTGCACAAACGCTCCGGGAGCATAGGTATGGTTCGGTCGACGAGGTAGACGCTCGTGGCCCTCTTCACCGCCTCCTTGTCTATTATCGAGCCTTCGGTGACGTAGTGCGACACGTCGGCTATGTGTACGCCGACCTCCCACAGGCCGCCCCCGAGGCGGCGTATGGACAGCGCGTCGTCGAAGTCCTTGGCGTCGCGCGGGTCTATCGTGCAAGTGAACACGCCCCGGAAGTCCTCCCTGCCCTCCAGGTCTTTGTCGGTGATGGCGTCCGAAATCTTGTTGGCGGCGTCCTCCACGGCCTTTGGGTACTTGTACGGCAGGCCATACTGGGCGAGTATAGAGTTCATCTCCACGTCGTTGTCGCCCTGCTCGCCGAGCACGTCGACCACCTCTCCCACCATGTTCTTGTGCTCGTCGTCGGGCCACTGGGTGATTTTCACCACGGCCTTCTGGCCGGTCTTGCCGCCCTTGAGCTTGCGCTTGGGTATTATTATGTCGTGCACGAAGATGTTGTCGGGCGTCACGAGCACGGCCATGTCCTTGTCGACGCGCAGCTTCCCGACGAAAGTGTCGCGTGCGCGCTGCAGTATCGCGGTGATGGAAGCCTCCTTGATGTGCCTCGGGCGGCGCGCCATGAACACGGCCTGCACGCGGTCTCCGTCGAGCGCCGACATGGAGTTGCGCTCCGCCACGAACACCGGCTCGGAGCCGTCGTCAGGCACGAAGAAGTTCTTGCCGTTCGCCTTGCGGCGGAACTTGCCCTCCTGCACCTGCGTCTTGGTGTTGAGCCGGTACGAGTTGTCGCTCATGCGGGTTAGGTAGTCGTCCCACGCCATCTCCTCGAGCACGTCCACCGCGAGCATCTTCAGCGGGTGGGTGTCGAGTCCGAGCTGCTTGAATATGTACTTCAGCGACAGCGTCTCGCCCGCCGAGGCGGCGAAGAGGCCCTGCAAGGCCTCCGCCATCTGCTTCTTGTTCATGCGTTTTCCGCCTTTTTTCTTTCCCATAGTCTCACTTGTTTTAGCGTTCGTAGGAGGGCGGGCAGGCAGGCGCAGGCAGTGCGCCGCAGGCCGCTTGCCGCCCGATATGCAAAGTAAGCAAATAAAATCCGTATTTCATCGCATTTTGGGTTATTATTTATTTAAATGTAGTAACTTTGCAGCCAAATTGCAAAACAATGGCAACTAACAGTCGCGAGAGGAGCATACGCAACGTGACGCTGGCCGGAAGCGCCATCAACGTGGCCCTCGTCGCATTCAAACTAATCAGCGGCATAGTGGGCTGTTCGGCCGCGATGGTGGCCGACGCGGTGCATTCGCTCTCCGACCTGCTCACCGACGCCGTGGTGCTCTTGTTCGTACACATCAGCGAGAAGCCGCAGGACGCCGACCACGACTACGGCCACGGCAAGTACGAGACCATGGCCTCGTCGCTGATAGGCATCGTGCTGCTCGTCGTCGGCGCAGGCATCTGCTACGACGGCGTGGCCCGCATCGCCACGGTGGCGGGCGGCGGCCACCTCGAAACGCCTGGCGCCATCGCCCTCGTGGCCGCCCTCGTGAGCATCGCGCTCAAGGAGTGGGCATACCGCTTCACCGCCCGCGTGGGCCGGCGGCTCGGCTCGCAGGCCGTCGTGGCCAACGCATGGCACCACCGCAGCGACGCCCTCTCCTCCGTAGGCACGGCCATCGGCATCGGCGGGGCAATCGCCTTAGGCAGCCAATGGGCCGTGCTCGACCCCATCGCGGCCGTGATAGTGAGCCTGCTCATCATCATGCAGGCCGTGAAGCAAATCCGCCAGTCGTCAGACGAGCTGCTCGAGAAGAGCCTGCCCGACGACATTGAGCGGCACATCAAGGACATAGTGCTCGAAGAACGGGGCGCGAGCGACATCCACCACCTCTGCACGCGCCGCATAGGCAGCACCGTGGCCATAGAGATGCACGTGAGGATGCCGGGCGAAATGACGCTGAGCGAGTCGCACGCCCACGCCACCGCCATAGAGAAACGGCTGCGGGAGGCGTTCGGAACGCGCACGCACATCGTGCTCCACGTGGAACCTCTGAAGCCGGAAGGCGGCCAAGCGCAATGCCAATGCCGCCAGTGAAGGCAGCCCCGCGAAGGCAAACGCCCACGCAACCCCCAACAAACACAATGCAGACAAACGACAACCTGACAGCAAAGAAGATACTCGTGACCGGGGCCACGGGCTTCATCGGCAGCTTCATCGTAGAGGAAGCCCTCAAGAGGGGCATGGACGTGTGGGCCGCCGTGCGCCCGACGAGCAGCCGCAAGTACCTGCCCGACCCGCGCACCAACTTCATAGAGCTTGACCTCGCCGACCCCGCGAGGCTCAGGCAGCAGCTCGGCGGCCACCGCTTCGACTACGTGGTGCACGCCGCCGGGGCCACGAAGTGCATCGACAAGGGCGACTTCCGCCGCACCAACACGCTCGGAACGCAGCACCTCGCCGACGCGCTCACAGCCCTCGGCATGCCGCTCCGCCGCTTCGTGTTCGTGAGCAGCCTCAGCGTAATGGGCCCCGTGCGCGAGCGGGAGCCGCACACCGACATCGCCGCCACCGACGAGCCGCGCCCCGACACGGCCTACGGGCAGAGCAAGCTCGAAGCCGAACGCTACCTTGACAGCCTCGACGGCTTCCCCGCAGTGACGCTGCGGCCAACGGGAGTGTACGGCCCGCGCGAGCGCGACTACTTCATGATGGTGGAAAGCATAAAGAAGCACACCGACTTCGCAGCCGGGCTGCGCCCGCAGTCGCTCACGTTCGTCTACGTCAAGGACGTGGTCGAGGCCGTGTTCCTGGCCATCGAGCGCGGCCGCACGGGCGCCAAGTACTTTCTCAGCGACGGCTGCGTATACTCCTCGCGCACCTTCAGCGACCTCATCATCCGCGAACTGGGCAACCCGTGGGTGGCACGCATCAAGGCCCCGCTGTGGCTCCTGCGCACAATCACGGCCTGCGGCGAGCAAATAGGCCGCCTAACGGGCCGCCCCATCGCGCTCAACAACGACAAGTACCGCATAATGAGGCAGCGCAACTGGCGCTGCGACATAGCCCCGGCACGCGCCGAACTGGGCTTCAACCCGCAGTGGCAGCTGGAGCGAGGGGTAAGGGAGACCGTGAAGTGGTACAAGGACAACGGGTGGATCTGATAAATTAAAAGTTAAAATTTAAAAGTTAAAAGAATATGCTTATGTGGCTCCTATTTGGCCTATTCGGCCTGTTTGCCCTATAAGCCCATAGCCCCATCACAAGATGAAATGTGAACTGAACAAGATATTCGCCCTCGACAAGAAGCCGAAGCGGGGGCTGCTGGCCGCCGAGTGGGTGACGGTGGCCTACATGGCGCTCACGCTGCTGCTCATGGTATTTACATACACCGAACTGCAAAACCCCGAGTCGATGCTCTGGGGGCGGTTCCGCATAGCCGTCACCACAGCCGCGCTGTGGGCCGTCTACCGCCTGTGGCCGTGCCGCCTGATGCGCTTCGCCCGCGTGGCCGTGCAGATGGCCTTCCTCTCGTGGTGGTATCCCGACACCTACGAGTTCAACCGTATGTTCCCAAACCTCGACCATCACTTTGCTTTCAAGGAGCAACAGCTCTTCGGCTGCCAGCCCGCCCTGCTCTTCTGCAAGGCGTTGCCCGGCCCCGTGTTCAGCGAACTGATGGACCTGGGCTACGCCTCATACTTCCCCATGATACTCGTCGTGACGGTGTTCTTCTTCCTCTGGCGGTACAAGGAGTTCAGCCGCGCGGCGTTCGTCATCACCGCCTCGTTCTTCATCTACTACACCGTTTACATAGCCCTGCCCGTGGCCGGGCCGCAATACTACTACAAGGCCATAGGCATGGAGGCCGTGGCCGAGGGCCGCTTTGCCGACGTGGGCGACTACTTCGCCACAAACAGCGAGGCCCTGGAAAGCCCGGGCTACAAGGACGGCGTGTTCTACAAGATGGTGGCCGACGCCCACGAGGCGGGCGAGCGGCCCACGGCGGCCTTCCCCAGCAGCCACGTGGGCATAAGCACCATACTGCTGCTGCTGCTCTGGAGGGCCCGCGCACGCCGCCTGCTGCTCTGCCTGCTGCCCTTCTACGTGCTGCTCTGCCTCTCCACCGTGTACATCTACGCCCACTACGCCATCGACGTGCTGGCCGGCTGGGCCTCTGCCGCGGTGCTGTTCGCGGCACTCGGCGCAGCGTATAAGAACGTGAAAGAGTAAGGCTTTTTAGGAGTTAAGGAATTATATTTTAGGAGTAAAGGAGTTAAATCTTAGGAGTTAAGGAGTTAAATCTTAGGAGTTAAGGAGTTAATAGGGAGTAAAGGAGTTAAGACAATGGCTTTCATGGATGTCGTTGAAGGCTTCCACTTAAGCATACGTCTTAACTCCTTTACTCCCTATTAACTCCTTAACTCCTAAGATTTAACTCCTTAATTACTAAATTTTCCCACTGCAATCAGAACTCCACGCTCACGCCGGCCATGGCCGTTGCGCGGGGCATGGGGTAGCCGTAGTTCACCTCGTAGCGCTGGGCGAGCAGGTTCTCGCCTCGCGCGAAGACGCTCACGCCGTGCGCCACGCGGCAGGTGGCGGTGAGGTTCCACAGCCAGAAGTCTTCCGTTTCGTCCACGCCGTTTGCGGCTTCGGTGGCCGTGTAAAGCCCGCCTACGTATTGCAGGCCCGTGGCGAAGGCGAAGCGGCCCACGGAGTAGTTGGCGCCGAGGTACAGCTTGTGCTCCGGCGCGGCCACTACGGGGTGGCTCATGTCGAGGAAACTGTAGTTGGCGTTCACCTTGAGCGACTCGGTAAGGTCGCAGGCGGCCTCAAGCTCAAAGCCCCAGTTCTCCATCTTGCCGGTGTTGACGTTGCGCGGGCGGCCGTCGGTGCGCACGGTCTCGATGAGGTTCTCCACCTTCATGTAGAACACGTTGGCCCCCAGGCGGAGCCGGTTTTGCAGCAGCCGCTGCGTGTAGGCCAGCTCATAGTTGACGAGCCGCTCCGGCTCCAGCTGGTCGTTGGCGGGCGGGAACATATACATCTCGCGTATCGTAGGGTTGCGGAAGCCCTTGCTCACCATGGCCTTCAGGTCTGACGCCGGCGAGAGGCGCAGCGTGACGCCGCCCTGCGGCACCAGTTCGGTGCCGGCCTGCGAGTGGTGGTCAACGCGCAGCCCGGCGTCGATGGTGAGCCACGGGGCCAAGTCCTGGCGCAGCTCGGCATACCCGGCCAGCACGTCCTGCTCCCTGTCGCCTATCACGCTCTCGGCCTTGGTGTCCACGGCCTCGTTCCAGGCGCGGCCACCGAAGTGCTGCCAGTCGAAGCCGAGGGTGAGGCGGTTGCCGCTGAAGAGTGTCGCGCTCTGGTAGACCGACACGCCGCCCATCAGGTCGTCGTGCATATAGAGGGCCTGCTGCGGCTGCTCGCCCGGGCCGTAGCCGTCGTTTATCTCGTGGTGGCCCCAGTTGTAGAAGGCCCGCACGGCCCCCTCCGTCCTGCCATACCTGTTGCTAAGCGCAACGGAAGCCATGCCGCGGGTGATGCGCGAGTCGTTGTCGGTGAGCGGGCTGTGCACCTCGCCGGGGTTCTCGGCCTCGAAGTGGGTGAGGCTTATGTCGCCCGTGGCGCGCCAGTGGGCGCTGAAGCTGTAGCCCAGCTTGGCGAAGCCGGAGTACTGGCTGAAGCGCGAGTCGGCCCGGTGGCCGTCGGTGTGGCTGTAGTTGAAGCCAATGACGGACTCTGCCTTGCCCTTGCGCGTGGTGTTGGTCAGTGCGCCCTCGATGGTGCCGTAGGAGCCGCCTTGCAGCGTGGCGGCGGTCTTCGACCCGTCGGAGCGCAACTGCCGCGTCACGATGTTCACCACGCCGCCCATGGCGTTGCTGCCGTAGAGCAGCGAGGCGGGGCCGCGCACCACCTCGACGCGGTCGGCCAGCATCGTCTGGTAGGCATCGGGGATGGGGTGGCCCATCAGGCCGGCGTACTGCGGCACGCCGTCTACGAGCACCAGCAGCGACGCCCCGCTGCCCACGCCGCGCACCTTTATGCTGCCTGCCGAGCCGTTGGACACGCCGTAGCCCAGCACCCCGCGCGACGTAACGAACAGTCCCGGCACCTGCTCGGACACCGTCGGCAGCACCTGCGTGCGGTAGTTCTCGGTAAGTTTCTGCCTGCCCACCACGGAGACTGCCATCGGCAGGTGGCGTATGTCGGTCGCGCCGCGCGTTCCCGTCACCACCACCTCGCCCAGCCCCACGCTGTCGGCGGCCTCGCCGGCGCCCGTGGCTGCCACCGACGGCACAGCCGCTGCGGCCACCAACGCCACCGCGAGTATGTTCATTCGTTTCATCCTGTTTTCCATTAAAAGCCTGTCAGTTTGTTTCCGGCTGCAAAGTTAGCCATAAAAACCGACAAACCGCTTAGCCAATTTACAGATAGTGATACCAAAAATACGGCAGCCCCTCTCCCGTCTCCCCCGTGGGGAGAGGCCCGGAGCGGCGGCATCACGGCAGCCATCTCCGTCTCCTGTCTCCCGAACTCCCGTCTCCTTCCTCCCGAAACACATTCGTCTGAACTCCTGAACTCCCGTCTCCTGTCTCCTGAATTTAACACTTCAAAAACCGGTGAAATAGAAATCGGCGGGCGGTTTCCTGCCCGTTGCAAAGGCAAAAAGCCCCGCCCGTTTTCCAAAACGGCACATATCGCAATGCGAAACGGGTCGTTTTGCATTGCCAAACGGCACGTTTCAGGAGCCAAAACGGCACGTCTTGCAAGCCCGGAACTGGGCGTTTTGGGGGCGATTCTATCGGATTTCTTGACATAAATCGTTGCACAATCAAGCCAATCAAGCCAATAAGTCTAAGTAAAACAACACGTTACGGCTGCACACTCATATTTCGCGTATTTGCGCACGGCGGCATTCCGTTTTCAAATACGCGAAATATGGAGGGGGTATTTCGACTAAAATTAACTGTTTTTAATTTTGTTAACAAACCAAGAAAACAACAAGTAAGTTAAGGATTAAGAAGCAGTGAAGTTAAGAATTAAGAAGTAAGAGTTAATAAAAAATACTGTTGCGCACCACAATCGGACAAGCATATTTTCTTAACTCTTACTTCTTAATTCTTAACTTCACTGCTCTGCCAGGGCATAGATTTCGCTCGTGGCGCAGCGGTCGAGGCGCACGTAATTGCCCACAAGCTCGCCCTTGTTCTCGTGCAGCTTGCTGACGAGCAGCGGTATGTCGGGGTGGGCGATGCCGAGCTGCGCAAACGTGGTGGGCATCCCTATCGAGCCGAGGAAACGCTTGAAGCGAGCCACGCCCTCGAGCGCGGTGGCCGTTGCGTCGGCACCCGGGGCGACGCCCCACACGCGCCGCGCCCACTGCTCCACCTTGCGCGGGTTGTGGGCGGCCATATAGGTGAGCCAGGCCGGGAAGATGACGGCAAGGCCCGCGCCGTGGGTAACGCCGTAGACGGCGCTCACCTCGTGCTCCATGAAGTGCGACGCCCAGTCCTCCTCGCAGCCCACGCCGCACGTGCCGTTGTGCGCCACCGTGCCGGCCCACATCAGGTTGGCCCGCGCGTCGTAGTCGCAGGGGGTCTCCAGTGCCTTCGGCGTCTCCTCCACTATCGCCCGGAGCACTCCCTCGCACATACGGTCGGCCACTTCGGTGCCAAGGGTGTTGGTGAAGTACCGCTCCATGATGTGCGCCATCATGTCGGTGGCGCCGCAGGCCGTCTGCCACGCGGGCAGGGTGAACGTCAGTTCGGGGTTCATCAGTGCGAAGGCCGGGCGCAGCACCTTGGGCGTGCGCAGGCTGAGCTTGTGCAGCCCGTCGAGCTTCGTTATCACGCTGTTGCCAGAACCCTCGCTGCCGGCCGCCGGTATGGTGAGCACCACGCCCACAGGCAACGCCCTCTCAGGCACGGCGCGGCCCGCGAAGAAATCCCAGAAATCGCCCCCGTAAGGCACGCCGGCGGCAATGGCCTTGGCCGTGTCTATCACCGAGCCGCCGCCCACGGCGAGCATGAAGTCGGCCCCGGAGCTGCGGGCAAGGCCGATGCCTTCGTACACCTTGGGGTCGGTGGGGTTTGGCTGCACGCCCCCAAGCTCTACATAGCCCACGCCCGCCTCGGCCAGCGACTGCTCCACACGGGCCAGCAAGCCGCTGCGCACGGCAGAGCCGCCGCCATAAACCACCACGGCCTTGCGCCCGCCGCAGGCCTTCACAAGGCTCCCCGCCTTGCACTCCACGCCCCGGCCAAACACGAACTCGGTGGGGCTGTAAAACAAAAAGTCGTCCATTTTGTCATTATTTACCTCGTTAGCTACAAGCGGCCGCCGCATACCGGCTGGCAACGGGTGCGGCCAGGGTCGCCCCTGCCCCACGCCCTGCCACCGCGCCGAACGCCCGGCACATCCGGGCCGCAGCCGCTACGCACTGCAAACTTACGGAAAAATGCGCACAAAATGGCCATACGGATGGTAAATAATGCATAAACCTGCCGCAAAAGCCGCCACGGGCCCCGCCTTGCGGAGGGCGCGGCGCAGGCACACGCAGCCACAAGCCGCGCCGCAATCGCAGCCAAGGCACGGGGCGACGGCCACGCCGCCCGCTTAACGTCTTTTACTCCTCAAGGTTTCACGGTGTTGTTTTTTATTTATAATTTTGCAGCGTCTTTCAAAACACATCACAGAAAATGAAGCAACGTTTCGGCTGGCTATTGAGGCTGTACATAGTGTTCCTGGCAATATTCGCCGCGCAAAAAGTGGCTTTCATGCTCATCGACGCGCCGCAAGGCTCGGCCTACGGCATGGGCGACTACGCCGAGGTGGCCCTGCACGGGCTGCTGCTCGACGTGCCGATGGCGGGCTACCTCATAGCCCTGCCGCTGCTCGTGGCCATAGCCACGGCGTGGGTGCCGCGCGGCGTGAGGCTCCGCGCATGGCTCTTGGCCTACTATGCCGCAGTGGCGCTGTGCGTGAGCGTCATGTCCGTGGCCGACCTCTCGCTCTATCCCTTCTGGCAGTTCAAGCTCGACGCAACCATATTCTACTACGCCGAGTCGCCCAAGGACGCGCTCGCGAGCGTGTCGGGCGGCTACGTGGCGGTGCGCCTGCTGGCCATCGTGGCCGCGGCGGCCATCATGTCATGGTGTATGTGGCGCGTAACGCCGCGCCAGCTGAGGCCCATCGCCACAACGAAGCGGCGCCTGGCCCACACGCTCGCGGCGGTGGCGCTCGCCGGGCCGCTCGTGGTCTCCATACGCGGCGGCCTGGGCGAGAGCACCACTAACATAGGCAAGGTGTACTTCTCGGAAGACCAGTTCCTGTGCCACGCAGCCGTAAACCCGTGCTTCAGCCTCGTGGCCTCGCTCGGCAAGGCCGGCGACTACGCGTCGGAGTTCGACTACTTCGGCGAGGAAGAGCGGCAGAAGTGGTTCGGCGGGCTGTACGCCCCCACCGAAGCCGACACCGTGAGGCTGCTCAACACCACGCGGCCAAACGTGCTCGTGATAATAATGGAGGGCTTCGGCGGGCAGTTCGTCGAGGCCGTGAGCGGCCGCACCGACGTAGCCCCCAACTACAACAGGCTGGCGCGGGAGGGCGTGGTGTTCACAAACTGCTACTCAAACAGCTTCCGCACCGACCGCGGCACCGTGTCAACGCTAAGCGGCTACCCAGCCTTCCCCACCCTGTCGGTAATGAAGATGCCTATGAAGAGCCGCACGCTGCCCTGCCTGGCCGCATCGCTCAACGAGCAAGGCTACACGAGCAGCTTCCTCTACGGCGGCGACATAAACTTCACCAATATGCAGAGCTACCTGCGCACGGGCGGCTACGGGAGCATAACGAGCGACGTTGACTTCAGCGCGGCGGAGCGCATGGACAACCCATGGGGCGTGAACGACGACGTGACCTTCAGCCGGCTGCTCGGCATGATAGCCGACCAAGGGCGCAGCCCGTGGCACATCTGCTTCCTCACGCTAAGCAGCCACGAGCCTTGGAAAGTGCCATACAAGCGGCTCGACGAGGAAGTTCCCAATGCGTTCGCCTACACCGACCACTGCCTCGGGACGTTCGTAGACAGCCTTAAGCGCACCCCCGCATGGCGCGACCTGCTCATAGTGTGCATCCCCGACCACAGTTGCCTCTACCCGGAAGGCATCACCCACGAGCAGCACCACCACAACTCGATGCTCTGGGTGGGCGGGGCCGTGGCCGGACACCGCACCGTGAGCACGCTGATGAACCAGAGCGACATGGCCGCCACGCTGCTCGGGCAGATGCGGATACCGCACTCCGACTACACGTTCAGCCGCGACATATTCAGCGCCGGCTACAAATATCCGTTCGCCTTCTTCACATTCAAGGACGGGTTCGGCTTCGCCGACAGCACCGGCTACACCGTCTACGACATCCTGGGCGACCGCATCAGCGAGAACAAGACCGCCGGCGGCGCACCCGACCGCGCCTCGACGGACACCAGGGTCAACCGAGGCAAGGCCATACTGCAGTCTATCTACGACGACCTTGGCGCAAGGTAGCCCGCGGGAATCAGGAATTTTGAGTTTGGATTAGGGGCTGGCCGCTCACAAGGCGGCACGCCGCGCCCCCTCAGCCCATCCACTTGGCCAGCCGGCGCATGGCCTCGGCGCAGCGGTCGCGGCCGGCAAAGGCTGCAAAGCGCACGTAGCCCTCGCCCCCCGGGCCGAAGCACACGCCGGGCGCACACACCACCTGGGCGTTGTAGAGCACCTGCTCGAAGAACCGCCAGCCCGACACGCCGTGCGGCGCAGCCACCCAAAGGTATGGCGAATCCTCGCCGCCATGCACCCTAAGCCCCATCTTCGCAAGTTCGCGGCGCATCAGCCGCGCGTTGCCCATGTAGTAGCCAACCGCCTGCCCCACCTGTTCCTTGCCCTCGGGCGTATAGGTGGCCTCGGCTGCGCGCTGGCTCACGTAGCCTGCCCCGCCCGACTTCACCGACTGGCGGCGGTGCCACAGCGCGTGGAGGCTGACGCGGCTGCCCGACAGAGTGGCCGCCGTGACTTCCTTAGGCACCACCGTGTAGCCGCAGCGCAGGCCCGCGAAGCCCGCCGCCATAGAGTAGCTGTGGAACTCGACGGCCACCTTCCGCGCCCCCTTTACCTCGTAGATGGAGTGCGGCACGCCGGGGCTTTGGATGTAAGCCTCGTAGGCCGCGTCGAAGAATATGAGCGTGTCGTTGCGCAGGGCGTAGCTGACCCAGCGGCGAAGCTCGTCCTTTGTCATCACGGAGCCGGTGGGATTGTTGGGATAGCACAGGTAAACGATGTCCAGGCGGCGGTCTGGCAGCTGCGGCAGGAAGCCGCCCTGCTCCGTGCAGGGCAGGTAGGCCACGTTGCTCCACCTGCCGTCCTGCAGCACCCCGGCGCGCCCGATGGCCACGTTGGACTCTACGTATGCGGGGTAAAGCGGGTCGGTCACGCCGATGCTGTTATCCCAGCGCACAAGCTCCTGGATGTTGCCAATGTCGCTCCTCGCGCCGTCGCCCACGAAGATTTCCGACGGGTCGAGGTGAATCCCGCGCGGCAGGAAGTCGTTCTTGACTATCGCCTCGCGCAGGAAACCGTAGCCCCCGACCGGCCCGTAGCCACGGAACCCGCCATGGGTGGCCATCTCCCCCACGGCCTTGTGCATGGCCTCGGCCACCGCCGGGCAAAGCGGGAGCGTGGGGCCGCCCGCAGCAAGGCTCACCAGGTCGGCCCTGGGGTGCTGCACGCTGAATGCTTTCACGGCCTTGGCCGCGTTGCCCGCCAGGTCGCGCGCGGGCATCTTAAGGAAGTGTTCGTTTACTAATGCCATGTATTTTCCTCCGTTTCCGTTTCGGCAACCCGCCGCGCCGGCGGGCAGTCAGCCCAGGGCGTCGCCGGCGCCGATGTTGCGCGGGTGGTGTTCGAGTATCTCGCGGCGCAGCGTGGCGTCGTCGAGGTGGGTGTAAATCTCGGTGGTAGATATGCGCTCGTGGCCGAGCAGCGTCTGGATGACGCGCAGGTCGGCCCCGCCGTTGAGCAGCGCGGTGGCGAACGAGTGGCGCAGCGTGTGCGGGCTTATGGTCTTCGCTATGCCCGCCGCCACGGCCTGGCGCTTGACCATTATCAGAATCATGGTGCGGGTGAGGTGCGCCCCGCGCCTGTTCAGGAACACGTAGTCCTCCTCGCCGGGCTTTATGTCCATGCGGTCGCGGTCGGCAAACCACGCCTGCAGCTCCTCGATGGCGCGGTCGGAGATTGGCACGAGCCTCTCCTTCGACCCCTTGCCCACCACGCGGACGTAGCCCTCGCCGAGGAAGAGGTCCGAAAGCTTGAGCCCGACAAGCTCGCTCACGCGCAGCCCGCACGAGAAGAGCACCTCTATTATGGCCCTGTTGCGCTGGCATTCGGGCTTCTCCGGGTCGAGCGAGTCCTCCAGGCTGTCCACCTCGGCGGGCGACAGCACCTCGGGAAGGTGCTCCCCCGGCCTGGGCGCGTCTACGCCCTCGGTGGGGTCGTCGGCGCGGTAGCCGTCGGTGGCGAGGAAGCCGAAGAACGAGCGCAGGCTGCTCAGCACGCGGCACTGCGACGAAAGGCCGATGCCGACGTCGTGGAGCGTGGCCATGAACGAGTGTATGTCGGCCGCCGTGGCGCCGGCCAGCGGCCTGCCCTCGGCCGCCAGGTAGCCGGCCAGCTTGCCCACGTCGCGGACGTAAGCCTCGCGGGTGTTGCCCGAATAGTTGCGCTCCAGCTTGAGGTAGCGGGCGTATGCGCGCACGGCGTCGGCGCCGTTGTCTGTCTCCTTTGCCATGGTATGTGGGTGCCTTTGTGTCACATATAGGCCGCCAGCTGCCGCAGTGTCGGATATTTTCACTAACTTTGCCGCGCCAACGGCCACGCGGGGCGTGGCGCCCCGCCTGCCGCTGCAAAGGTAACAAAATATTTCCGCAAATGAAAATACAAATCATCAACGGCCCCAACCTCAACCTCCTCGGAGTGCGCGAGCCGGGCATCTACGGCGACAGCTCCTTCGAGGCATACCTGCCGAAGCTGCGTGCCATGTACCCCGAGGCCGAGATAGACTACTACCAGAGCAACATCGAGGGCGAACTGATAGACAAGATGCAGCAGGCGGGCTTCTCGTGCGACGGCATAGTGCTCAACGCCGGGGCCTACACCCACACGAGCATAGCCCTGCAAGACTGCATACGCTCGCTGCGCTGCCCCGTGGTGGAGGTGCACATCTCCAACGTACACAAGCGCGAGGAGTTCCGCCACCACTCCTACATATCGTGCGTCTGCGCGGGAGTGATATGCGGCTTCGGGCTCGACTCCTACCGCCTGGCCACCGACTACCTCGTGCGCAACCACCGACTGCGGACAGCGAGCCATGGACAATGAGTTAGAACGATACATACTCTCACACTCCGACCCGGAGGGCGACTACCTCCACCGCCTCTGGCGGGCCACAAACCTCTACACGCTGCACGGCCGGATGGCCAGCGGCCACCTGCAAGGCCGCCTGCTGCGGATGCTCGTGAGGATGGTGCGCCCGCGCCGCGTGCTCGAGATCGGCACGTTCAGCGGCTACAGCGCGATCTGCATGGCCGAGGGGCTGGAGGAAGGGGCGAAGCTCTACACCTTCGAGATAAACGACGAGATGGAGGACTTCACCCGCCCGTGGATAGAAGGCTCGGCCGTGGCCGACAAGATAGAGTTCATCATAGGCGACGCCATAGAGGAGGCGCCGAGGCTCGGCGTGACCTTCGACATGGCCTTCATCGACGGCGACAAGCGCACATACACCGACGCCTACGAGATGACCATGGGCATACTGCGCCCGGGCGGGTTCATACTGGCCGACAACACGCTGTGGGACGGCCACGTGACCGACCGCGCCTACGACCGCGACAGGCAGACGCAGGGCATAGAGGCGTTCAACGACCGCGTGGCCGCCGACCACCGCGTGGAGCGGGTGCTGCTGCCCACGCGCGACGGCCTGACGCTCATACGCAAGCTCTGACGGCGCCCGCAGCCGCACGCCACACAGCCCGGCAAGGCCGCGCCGCAGACCGACAGGCCAAAAAAACTTGGCCGAAAATTTGGCGGTAAGGCCGAAAAGCGTTAACTTTGCACCCGCTATTGTCCAATGGTGTAACGGTAGCACAACAGGTTTTGGTTCTGTTTGTGGTGGTTCGAATCCGCCTTGGACAACAGGAGCCGGGTCTATAAGGCCCGGCTTTTTCGTTGCCCCCGGCACAGGGCGGCCTGCGCCACCACCATAAGACACCCCCAAACGCACAAAAAAGCTTGACAGAACTTGGCGGTTTAAACTTTTTTGGCTGTATTTGCGACATTAATCCAGCAATAACCAAAAAACCAAAAACGACATGAAGACATTAAGATTTATCGGAATGGCCCTCGTGGCACTCATCGTAAGCTTCGGTCTCGCCGCCTGCTCCGATGACGACGACGAGGAAGGTGGCACGACCGGAATGGCAGGGAGCACTTGGGAAATAACCGAATGCCCCGACGACGCGAGCTTCGTAGGAATGACGTTCACGTTCAACGCCAACGGCACGGTGACCACAAACCCCGTAGTGTGGAACGACATGGAATGGAGCATGGAGGGCGACACACTCAGCATGGCGCTCGACGACGGCAACCAGTATATGGACGGCACGCTCAGCATCGACGGCAACAGCGCCACATACAACTACACTATCTACACCTCTACGGGCGAAACATACTTCGGCCCGGCATACGTAAGGCTCAAAAGGAAATGACGGCGAGCGCAAGACGCACACTAAGCCGGGCCGGTTGGCCCGGCTTTTTCCGTAGGCGCCACCCACTTGCCACCGCGGCAAAGGCTCTCACGGCCACCAACACCACGCCGGCCAACGCCACCGCACGACAATAACGGGGCGGAAGGGATTGGGAAACGCCTGCCCTTTCTGCCGGGCATGGCCGAAAAAGCGGCAGGCGCATGGCGCAACTGATTGCCGGCAAAAGCCTGAAGGCAGCGGCGGCAAAGCCCAATCTGCGGCAGGGATGCGGGCGGAAAGACAGTAACGGGAAAACGACAAATGTTAAAATCGAGGAGCACAAAGGCCGCGAGAATGGCCGCGCCGCAAAAAAACGGAGACTCGCCCGCGTATGTCGCAACCACGGGTGTGCAGCCGCAACCACCTGAGGCAGCGGCACTTATAGGCCACACACGGCAAAGTGTGCAACGAAAAAGCCACAGATTTAGGCAGAAAAACGGGCAAAAACCGTGGTTTTCCGGCCAAAACCGACCCGCAAAGTGTGGCGTTTGGCTTTCTGGAACGGCTCGTTTCGCATCCTAAAACGTGCCGTTTTGCATCGCGAAACGGCACATATTGCAAAGCAAGGCTGCCCGGACGGGCTTTCGGCGGGGCAAAAACCGGCAGCCGATTTCTATTTCGCCACTTTCCGACGTGTTAAATCCGGCGCGGCGAAATGCTAAAAATGCTTAAGCCCGGCAAGTCTGGCACGGCAGCCGGCCAACGCGGAGCCAACAGCCGGAGCGGTGCCGCAAGCTGCCGCGCAAAACGAAACAAATGCGGGCACCGCGCGCCACAGCCTTGCAACTTCAGTAAAATTGGTAGGCATTGCGTTGGGAAATATACCAAAAACCCGAATTATTTTGGCTACCTTTGCGATGTGGGAGCATTCCACATTCCTACCGGCAAAAGCCGAAGCCACGCAAAGACTGACGGAAAGACAACTTTTTCAGACCTCAATAGTATTTAGACAACGTTTCATCTATCGCGGCCCGTCTGGAAATCTTCGCCCTAAGATGAAGCAAAAAGTAAAGTTAGGTACATTTAGTGGTTCGGGCCGCTGCCGCCGCGAGGGCGGCGGCGACCTCATTCCCCACCCTGCCCCGGCGCACCTTTAGCGCCGGAGACGGCCTCGCCTTCGGCACAGGCCGAAAGCTCGGCGGACAGTTCGCTGAAGAAGTCGTGGCCGAGCACCACGCTGAGGCGCATGAGCAGGTCGACGCCCACGCTCGCGCGCCTGAACAGGTTGTAGACGTTAGACCGCTCGCAGGGCAGCTGCGAGGCAAGCCAACGGGCATTGTGGCCTTGCCCGGCAAGCACCTCCTTCACTCGGTTTCCTATGTGCATCATGTCGCAACAACTTAAAGTCATTCCCCGGCGGCCTGCACCCTGGCAAGCTCGTCGGACAGTTCCGAAAAGAAATCATGCCCCAAGGCGCGCGAGATGGAATAGAGCAGGCCCACGTCTACCGACTCGCGGCGGAATATGTTGTACACGTTCGACCGCTCGCAGGGTATCCGTTCGGCAAGCCAGCCAACGGTATGGCCTTGCTGCGAGAGCACTTCACGAATCCTTTTTCCTATGTGCATGTCTGGTTTTTGCTATTGGTGACCGCCGGGCGGGCAGGGAGCCGTGCGCCGGGCGGGAGTAATTTTTATTGGTATTTGTAGGTTGCAAATATACAATAAAAGTGCGATATGGGGTTTACCCCCCCCCCGTTAATTTCTGTTAATGCACGCATCCTGAACCAGAATGGACTGAATTTGGTGCAATCCGTAGCCAATTTGCCACACCGAGGATGCAATTTTCACGAAACAGGCGGCATTTGGCTACAACCAAAAAACGCCCGCCGGAACCGGCAGGCGCAGTCAGAAAAACGTCGGGCGGGCCAAATGTGCCACCGAAAAGGCACCACGGCAAAGGGCGGGAAGCCGCAGCCCGCGCAAAGCATCCACGCAGGCCACACGCTTCCCGCCCCTGGTCAAGCACTTTGTCCGGCAGCCTACTGCACGATGAGTCCGCCCGAAGGCTGTATGGTCACCTTCAGCGTGCCGTCCTTCGAGGCCTTCACCTGCTTGAGCTGCGCGTCGGGCAGCTGCCCGTCCTTGGCCTTCTTGTCGCTGTAGACGGCCACCTCCTTGCCCGCGAACATGGGCAGCGGGAGCTTCAGGGTGAGCGGCTCGGCGGTGGCGTTAAGCCCGGCCACATACCAGCGGTCGCCATGGCGGCGGGCCAGCACTACGTAGCGGCCGGGATAGCCGTCGATGAACTGCGTCTCGTCCCACGTGGTCGGCACGCCGCGCAGCCAGTCAAGCTCCATCTGCGGCAGCTCCGCGAGGTTGTTGGGCTGAAGGGCTATGCACTGCACGGAGGCCTGGTTGACAATGGCGGCGGCCATCTCGAACACGTCCGACGTGTAGCGCGGGTGGCGGCGCTTGTTGTCGCGCGACATACGGCGGTTAATAATGGTGCCTCCCCAGTCCATGGCCGCCACGGCGTTGCGGCAGAATGGGTGGAGCGTAAGGTCGAAAGCCTCGCGGCGGGCGTGGGCGTCGGAGAAGTAGACGTTCTCCGACGCGAGCACGGCCTCGCTCGAAACGAAGTTTGGGTACATCCGCTCCCAGCCTCGGGGCAGCGTGCATCCGTGGAAGATCACCTGCAGGCCATAGTCGTTGGCGTCGCTGAGAATGTCCTCGTAGAGCTGCATGGTGTGCTGCTTGTCGCTGCCGAAGAAGTCCACCTTTATGCCCTTCACGCCTATCTTCTTCATCCAGGCCATCTCCTTCTTGCGGGCTATGGCCGTGTTCATGCAGTTCTTGGGGCCTTGGGGTGCGTCGTTGGCGTTGCCGTTGCTGTTGTACCACAGCATCAGGTGTACGCCCTTCGACTGCGCGTAGCGGCTAAGCTCCTCTATCTTCCCGCGCCCTATCTGCTTGTCCCACAGCCCGTCGACGAGCGTGTACTCGTATCCCATCTCGGCGGCCAGGTCGATGAACTTCACCTGGTCGTCGTAAACGGTGGCCTTGTCCTGCCAGATGAGCCAGCTCCAGGTGTAGCGCCCGGGCTTGATGCCGGGCGAAGCGTCGTACTTCGGCTCCACCACGTCGTAGGCAACCGTTGTCTCCACGATGGGCTTGAGCGTCGCGCCGACGGTTATGGTGCGCCATGGCGTGCTGCCGGGCAGTGCCATCGAGGCCGTGGCCGAGCCGAAGCCGTTGGCCTCTTCGGGCATGGGGAAGGCTATGCGGTAGCCTGCCTGCGGGTCGTAGTCGGCAAGGTGGCAGCCGGGATAGCCGCCGTCGGTGCCTGTCTCGCTAAGGAGCACCCATCCGTCCTGGCCCACGCGGAAGAGCGCGGGGAAGACGTAGCCGCGCCCGTACTGCGACTTTGCCGTGAGCGGGGCGTCGGCCGAATAGACCTCCTCGTAGCTCGGCTTGGTCCGCTTCCACCCTATCATCGGGTCAGACTGCGGGCTTATGAACGCAGTGGAGTGCGCCGGGAGGTTGAACGCCGTGGCCTCGCTCTCCACAACCATGCAGGCCGTCTCGCCCTGCTGGGGGAACGTGTAGCGGAAAGCCACGTCGTTGTCAGACACGTTGAACGTCACGGTCATCAAGTCCTTCTTTGCGTTCTCGTAGATAATGCCCATCTGGTTGGCCACGTAGCGCACCGTCGATGCCTTGGTGCCGCGCATGGTGTAGGTGGTGTCGGTATGCTTACCGCTCACGGCGCGCTCACGCAGGCCCGTGGAGAAGTCGCCGATGTTGGCCTTCAGCCCCAGCTGCGAGCGGCCCAGCATCTGCTTGCCGTCATACTTCACCGAATAGTAGGCGCGGCCGCCCTCGTCCGTCACTGTCAGCACGAGCCGCCCGTCGGGCGACTTCACCTCGTGTGTGGCGGCAAGGGCGCACTGGCCCGACATGGCCGCCATGAAAATGGCTGATAAAAGTTTTTCCTTCATAGCAGTATAACTTGGTTATTGGTGTGGCATGACTTGGCCGCTGGCGCCGCGCCCCGGCAACGCGGCCGGCCCAAAGCCGCGCCGACGGCGCATATCCCGCGCCGCGATGCGTGCCGCCCGGCCACGGGCCACATCGCGCATGGCGGCAAAAACAAAGGAGGATTGGCTGCGCCGGGCAAACATCCCGCCCGGTTACGGGCGGCATGGCGCGGCGCGGCCAACCCTCCTGCATTAGCTATCGACCCTTGGCCGGTGGCGCTCACTTCATCTGCATGTGCCTCATGTTGTGGCCGCCCCACACGTTGGTGCCCACCACCTTGAAGCCGACGCTCTTGTAGAGCCGCTCCGCCCTTGGGTTGTTTTCGTCTACGAGCAGCCCCGCCGGGCCCACCCTCATGTGGCGCGCCCTGGCCACGGCGGCGCAGAGCAGCTGGGTGGCGATGCCCTTGCCGCGGTGCTCGGGCATGACGGCCAGCGAGTCGAGGTACAGTTCCCCCGGCCCCGTCTCGTCGGCCATGTCGCCGAGGTCGCGGCCAAGCACGCGCCTCACGCCGTCTACGAACGGGCGGCGCAGCCGGTGGAGGTCGGCCCCGTCGTAGCACACCACCGCGCCTATCACGTTGTCGGCGGCGTCGGTGGCGCAGATGGCGTTAAGGTAGCTGTACTGCGTGTCCTGCCTCATCACGAGGGCAGTCATCAGCCTGCGGAAATCGTCGAGGCCGTTGCCCTCGCCGCAGAAGAAGAGGCAGCACTCATCTGTCATTGCCTGCATGATAAGCGAGGCAATTTGCGGCGCATCCTCCACGCGCCCGGGGCGAATGTTCTTGTTTTCTAACATAATGGCAGTAGAGCCGCAGCGCTTATGCCACGGCCTATCACTGCAAAATTAACCTTCTTTTCGCGCACCACCAAATTTTTTACCTTTTTTTATGCTTTAGTTTGCCTTGCCAAACGATTTTATGCTTAACTTTGCCCGACGCAATAGCCATGGCGGCTTGCCGCCCGCCGCAGGGGCCGCACCCGCGCGGCAGTGTCGTGGCACGGCGTTTGCATGGCAAGCATAGGAACAAACAAAAAACGAGAAAGGAAAACTATGGACAGAGAAAACGATTTTGAAGTGACTGACTTTACAAGGCAGCGGCAACTGGAACTGTCGCAGGCGTTCCCCGTGCTGATGCGCAAGGTCTACGTGTGGATGGCGCTTGCGCTCGTGATAACCGGGCTGACGGCCTACGGCACGGCCACCACCCCGGCCCTGCTGATGGGCATCATGGGCAACAGCGGCGTGGTGATAGGGCTTGTGGTGGCCGAGCTTGCGCTGGTGTGGATTGTCTCCGGCATGATACACAAGCTGTCGCTCTCCACGGCCACGCTGCTCTTCATCCTCTACTCCGTGCTCAACGGGCTTACGCTGTCGGTAATCTTCCTGGCCTACACCATGGAGTCTATCACCAGCGTGTTCTTCATCACCGCCGGGACGTTTGCCACCATGGCCTTGGTGGGCTACACAACGAAGAAAGACCTCTCGTCGATGGGCCGCATACTGACCATGGCTCTCATCGGGCTTATCATCGCCACGCTGGTCAACCTGTTCATGCAGAGCAGCGGGCTGGCCATGATTCTCAACTACGTGGGCGTGCTGGTGTTTGTCGGGCTGACGGCCTACGACACGCAAAAGATTAAGGAAATGCTCATCATGGCGGGCGACGCAGGCGAGCAAGGGCAGAAGCTGGCCCTGATGGGGTCGCTGTCTCTCTACCTCGACTTCATCAACCTGTTCCTCTACCTGCTTCGGATTTTCGGCAGCAAGAACGAATAACGCAACCAAACAAAAACGGAGCCTGGCCCTGGTCGGCTCCATTTTTGTTTATCCGACCCGCCACGTCGGCGTGGCCGCAGGCCGCCTTCGGGAAAGGCTCTGATGTGTTAAGGCTTCTTAATAGGTGCGCCTTGCGTGGCAATATGTGCCGTCTTGCTTTCCAAAACGGCCCGTTTCAGGCTGCGAAACGACCCGTTTCGCGTTGCAAAACAGGCCGTTTTGGAGCGCAAAACGGCCTGTTTCATAACTCGCTGGCAGCCAGACAGTTGCGAAAGAGCCAGCGATTCCCCTCATTTTACAATGGTTAACATTCAGCCACGCCGTTGCCCGCGCTGCGGCAGTCGGCTGGCTACTTGCCGCCGCCTGCCACGAGGGCGTTGGTGGTCATGCGCGTCATGTACTGCTGTATGATGGCTTTCAGCTCGCGCTCCATCTGCGCCTGCTCCTTTACGCGGCCCGCGAGGTTGTGCTCAAGCAGCAGATCGGTGCGGAAGCGGTAGACGGCCTTTGTGCGCTCGCCGTCGAACTGCAGCAGGTAGTCGCCCTTCACGTACTGGTAGATGCCGTTGAGGTAGTTCACGGCCCACGTGTCCTCGGGCGCCGTTGCGAAGAGGTCGCAGCCGAAGGCCACGTATGGGCGGTCGTAGCCGAGGTAGCCCAGCACTGTCGGCATGATGTCAATCTGCTGCGCTATGGCGTCGCGCATTCCAGGCTCTATACCGCCCGACGGGTCGAAGAAGATGATGGGCGAGCAGAAGCCGCCCAGGTCGGTCTGGTAATACTTGTGGTCGGAGAGGTTGGTGTGGTCGGAGGTGATGACGAAGAGCGTGTTCCCGTACCACGGCTGGCGGCTGGCCGTCTGGAAGAAGCGGCGCAGGGCGTTGTCGGTGTAGCGTATGCACTTGTGTATGGGCAGCCCCTCTTCCTTGAACACGCCCTTGTATTCCTCCGGCACGGCGAAGGGATGGTGCGACGAGGCGGTGAACACGGCTGTGACGAACGGCTGGCGCATCTCGCTCATCTTCAGCGCGTAGAACTGCAGGAACGGCTCGTCCCAGATGGCCCACGTGCCGTCGAAGTCACGGTCGCCGCCGAAGCGGCTGTCCCCGTTGTACTCCGTGCGGCCATAGTAGCGGTCGAAGCCCGTGGCGCGGGCGAATGCCTGGAAGCCCATCGAGCCGTTCTCCGCCCCGTGGAAGAAGGCCGAGTGGTAGCCCTTGTGCTTCAGCTCGCCGGCCAGACCGCTCACGTCGTTCATCGACGAGGGCGTGAGGAAGAACGGCTCCACGAACATCGGTATGCCAGAAAGTATGCTCGGCATGCCGTCTATGCTCTTGCGCCCGTTCGAGTAGGAGTAGAGCCAGGTGGCGCTGTGCTGCATTAGCGAGTCAACGAAGGGCGTGTAGCCCTTGTAGGCGCCGCCGTCCATCCAGCGGTTGAAGCCGCCTATGTACTCGCGCCCGAAGCTCTCCACGATGAGCACCACCACGTTCTTGCGCCTCGCCACCGCGCTGTCGGCGGGCAGGTGCAGCGGCGTGTACACGGCGTCCAGCTCGCCCTGCGGGATGTAGTCTGGCACTACGAATATCTCCTTGCCGAAAGTGCGTATGAGGGAGAAAGGCGTGTTGAGCACCACGGCGGCCTCGAGCGGGCGGTCAACGTACTGGTTGGCGTTGCTTATGTTTATCGGCCTCACCGCCGTGGTGGCCCCGCCGCGCATCCCAATGACCGTCAGCGGCACGTAGGCCGCGAGGAAGAGCAGCTGCACGCCGTAGTAAGCCAGGGCCGGGCGCAGCCTGAGCGGGCGGCGCACCCCGGCGGGCGGCTCGCCCGAAGGCACGAAGCAGAACCGCCACAGCCCCCACACGAGCGCGGCGGCAAGCACCACCAAGTACCAATGGCGCAGCAGTTCCACGCCCACGATGGAGCCGAGGTTGTGCTCCGAGGCGAACTCGGAGAACACCGTCACGGTGGTCCTGCGGCCCGTGTACTGGAAATACACCGAGTCGGCAAGGTTGGCCACGACGCACAAAGCGTTGCACACCACGAACGCCCAGCGTGCCGCCCGCTGCCAGGCATCGGTCTCCTTGAAGTGCAGCGGCAGCAGCACCATGAGGGCATAGAGGGCGTTTGTGTAGAGTATGGCGGAGGTGTCGAACATCCACCCGCCGCGCAACATCTCGGCAAACTTGGCCCACGTGAGGCTCGGGGCAAACGTCTGCCAGTTCTCAAAGAGGAAAGCCAGGCGGCAAACCTCGTAAACGAGGTAAACCAAGGCGAGGTTGAGCACGAGGCACAGCGGCCCGGAGTAAAGCGACTTGCGTATTCTTGTCATTGCAGCGAAGTTATCATTAAATGGTGGGCGTGTGGGAAACGGGAGCCATCGTGGCGCCGGCAAGCGTCTGCGCTGCCTGCGCCCGGCACGCGGCTTGGCCCGTCTCGCCCACTCCCACCGGGCATATTCTTTTAATCTTTAACCCTTACCTTTTAACTCTTCTTCCTGTACACAAACCTCAATATGAGGAAGTTGGTAGGCACGGCCACCATCAGCACGAGCACGGGGGACACGAGCCGGTGCATGCCAATGGCCATGAAGAGGTTGAAGAGCGCTATGTGGAGCGTGTAGTTCACCACGTGGCTGAAGCCGAAGCCCGCCGCCTTGCCCGCCGATGGGCGGGAGCGGAAGGTGAAGTATGTTGTCAGGAAGAAGTTGCACACGAGGCTCACGATGTAGCCCACGGTGTAGTCCACCGTCAGCCAGAAGCCCCCCGGCAGCAAGAGCTGCATGGCGTAGTAGACCGCATAGTGTACACCTGCGGCCAAAGTTCCCGCTATGCAGAACCTGGCAAACTGCATCAGCTTCTCACGTCCGGTTGCGTCCATAGTCCAGTCTGGTTGCGCAGCAGTGGCCTCCGGCCAGCCGCGGCACGCGCGCGGCCGGCCATGCAAGCGGGCTTCGGTGTGTGCCTGCCCATCCGTTCCTGCTGCGAATTTTTGTGCAAAAGTACATATTTTCCGCGAAAAGATGCCCCGGTGTGATTTATTTTGCATAGTTTTGTACAGAAAAGAAATACATACCAAACCATGAACATAGGCTTCGACGCAAAGCGTGCGGCGCAAAACCGCACCGGACTTGGCAACTACAGCCGCTTCGTTGTGCGCATCCTGTCGCAGCAAGAGCCAGCCAACGGGCTGCACCTCTACGTGCCAAACAGGCGGCGCACGCGCTTCCTAAGCGAAATACCCACGCTCGGCTCGCTCCACGTCCACTACCCCGGCAAGGCGGCGTGGCGGCGGATGGGTTCGCTGTGGCGCGTGTGGGGAGTGGCAACCGACCTGGGGCGCGACGGCATAGACCTCTACCACGGGCTAAGCAACGAGCTGCCGCTGAACATACGGCAGGCAGGCTGCCGCTCGGTGGTGACCATACACGACCTTATCTTCATCCATTGCCCGGAATACTACCACCCCATCGACCGGCTGATATACAACTACAAGTTCAGCCACGCCTGCCGCGAGGCCGACCGGGTGGTGGCCGTGAGCGAGTACACTAAGCGCGAGGTGATGCGCTACTACAACGTGCCGGAAGAGAAAATCGACGTGGTGTACCAAGGCTGCGACCCGGCCTTCGCCGCCCCGATAGCGCAGGCCGCGCTCGACGACGTGCGCCGCCGCCACGCCCTGCCGCCCCGGTTCGTGCTCTACGTGGGCAGCATCGAGCGGCGCAAGAACCTGATGCTCGTGGCCGAAGCCGTGGCAACGATGGCCATGAGGGGGCGCAAGAAGGCCGACATCGTGCCGGTGGTGGCCGTGGGCAGGCACACCGCATACGAAGACGAGATAAGGGCTTACCTCGAAAAGCAGGGCCTGGCCGGCACGTTCAGCTTCAGGCACGGCGTCACCTTCGCCGACCTCCCGGCGTTCTACCGCCTGGCTTCGGCGTTCGTCTACCCCTCGCGCATCGAGGGGTTCGGCATCCCGATGCTCGAAGCCGTCACGAGCGGCGTGCCTGCCATAGGCTGCACAGGCTCGTGCCTCGAGGAAGCCGGGGGGGCGGGCGCACTCTACGTAGACCCCGACGACGCGGCGGCAATGGCCGACGCCATAGACGCGGCCTGCAACGACGAGCCTCTGCGCCAGCGCATGATTGCCGAAGGGCGCACCCATGCGGCACTCTTCGACGACAGGAAACTGGCGGAAAGCCTCATGGCCACATACAGGAAGGCCCTCAGAAAGGACGTATAGGATTGCCCGTGGGCTTAGGCCGCCTGCGTGCCTCAAGCCTGCCTGGCCTGCCAAGCTTCCGGCTTCGCCATCACGCCTGCCATGCGCCGCAGCCCTTCCATCATGCGGCTGCGGGGGCAGGCGATGTTTATCCTGATGAAGCCCTCGCCTGCCGAGCCGTACATTGTGCCGCTGTTCACCATCACGCGGCCCTCTTCGGCAAGGCGGCGCGTAAGCTCGTCGGACGTGAGGCCGAGCGGGCGGCAGTCCACCCACACGAGGTATGTGCCTTCGAGCGGCGTTACTCGCAGCGCGGGCAGCCGCTCGGCGAAGAATGCGCAGAGGGCGTCGTAGTTGCCCCAAAGGTAACTACGCAGCGCGTCGAGCCACGCTTCGCCCTCGTTGTAGGCGGCCATGAGGCCCTCTACGCCGAAGGGGTTCACGTCGCACACCTCGTTGACGTTGATGGCGCGGTCAATCCTGGCGCGCGTCGCTGCGTCGTCGCTTATGATGTTGGCTATCTGCAGCCCTGCCGTGTTGAACGACTTCGAGGGCGAGTTGGCCACGATGGCGTTGTGCAGGCAGGCATCCGACACGGCGGCGAAGGGCTGGTAGGACAGCCCGGGGCGCGTAAGCTCGCAGTGAATCTCGTCGGAGAGCACCCTCACGCCGTGGCGCAGGCAGATGTCGTTGAGCCGTTCAAGCTCGGCAGCCGTCCACACGCGGCCAACGGGGTTGTGGGGGTTGCAGAGCACGAGCAGCCTGGCCCTCGGGTCGGCGGCCTTGCGCTCGAGGTCGTCGTAGTCCATCGTGAAGCGGCCACCGGCGTTTTTCAGCGGGTTCTCCAGCACCTCGCAGCCGTTGTTGCGCACGGAAGAAAAGAAGCAGTTGTACACCGGCGTTTGCAGAATCACCCTGTCGCCAGGCTCGCAGAGGGCCTTGACTACCACCGACACCGCCGGGACCACGCCCGAGGTGTAGAGGATCCAGTCGCGCTCCACGTGCCAGCCATGGCGGCGCGAAAACCAATCCGCCACGGCATCGTAGTAAGCCTCGGGCACCTTCACGTAGCCAAACACGCCGTGCTCCACCCTACGGCGCAGCGCGTCGGTCACGGCCGGGGCCGTGCGGAAGTCCATGTCGGCCACCCACATGGGCAGCACGTCGCCGCCATCCGTAGAATCCCACTTATAGGAATTAGTTCCCCTGCGGGGTATCAGTTCGTCGAAATTATAGTCCATAATGCTTGTTTTGCGCCTGCAAAGTTACGCAAAATCTGCCAACCCGCCCGTATATCTTTTACGGATTGGCGCGCGCGGCACACCGTTTTGTGCGTGTTTTATTTTGCCAGCTACCATTTTTAGAGTAACTTTGCCGCCGCAACGCTTAAAAAGCAGATGAAGAAACTTTACATAGAGACCTACGGCTGCCAGATGAACGTGGCCGACTCGGAGGTGGTGGCCGCCATAATGCAGATGGCGGGCTACGAGGTGTGCGACCGGCTTGGCGATGCCGACGCCGTGTTCCTGAACACTTGCTCCGTGCGCGAGAACGCCGAACAGAAGATATACCACCGCCTCGAAGCCCTCGAAGCCGAGCGGCGCAAGGGCCACAAGATGGTGATTGGCGTGCTGGGCTGCATGGCCGAGCGCGTGAAGGGCGACCTGCTGGAGAGCCACCACACCGACCTCGTGGCCGGGCCCGACGCATATATGTCGCTGCCGGAACTCATCGCGCAGGCCGAGCTGGGCCACAAGGCCATCGACACCGAGCTGTCGGCCACCGAGACCTACCGCGACGTGGTGCCGCAGAGGCTCCACGCCGGCCGCACGGGCGGCTTCGTGAGCATCATGCGCGGCTGCAACAACTTCTGCCACTACTGCATAGTGCCTTACACCAGGGGCCGGGAGCGCAGCCGAGACCCCGAGAGCATACTGCGCGAGGTGCGCGACCTGCGCGACAAGGGATACAAGGAGGTGACGCTGCTCGGGCAGAACGTCAACTCCTACCGCTTCGAGCCGGCGGCCGCCGGGGCCGACGCCGCGGGGCAGGCCATGGGCTTCCCGCAGCTGCTGCGCGCCGTGGCCGAGGCCGCCCCGGGCATGAGGGTGCGCTTCACCACGTCGCACCCCAAGGACATGAGCGACGAGACGCTGCGCGTCATAGCCGAGGTGCCAAACGTGTGCCGCCACATCCACCTGCCCGTGCAGAGCGGGAGCGACAGCGTACTGAGGCGCATGAACCGCAAGTACACCCGCGAGTGGTACCTCGGGCGGGTGGAGGCGATACGCCGCATCATCCCCGACTGCGGCCTCACTACCGACATCTTCGTGGGCTACTGCGGCGAGACGGAAGACGACCACCGCCAGTCGCTGTCGCTGATGCGCGAGGTTGGCTACGACTCGGCGTTCATGTTCAAGTACAGCGAGCGCCCCGGAACATACGCGGCCACACACTTCGCCGACGACGTGCCGGAGGAAGTGAAGGTGCGCCGGCTCGAAGAGATGATACAGCTCCAGACGGAACTCTCAGCCGAAGCCAACCGCCGCGACGAGGGCAAGGAGTTCCTTGTGCTCGCAGAGGGCTTCAGCAAGCGGTCGAGGGAGCAGCTCTTCGGCCGCACGGAGCAGAACAAGGTGGTGGTGTTCGACAAGGGCCGCCACCGCATAGGCGACACCGTGCGCGTCAGGATAACCGGGAGCACCAGCGCGACGCTCTTCGGCGAGGAAGCGGAAAGTGAAGAATGAAAAGTGAAGAGTGAAGAGTCGAAGTGCTTAAAATGCCCCGGGCGGCGTCCTGCCGCCCCGCATACGCCTTGACTCCTTGGCCCCCTGCAACTCCTTGGCGCCCAAAAAGCATTCGCCTTAACCCCTTGACTCCTGCAACTCCTTAACTCCTTAAAATATATAAATGAAAGAATTCCTACTGTTAATGCGCCGCTTCATCCCGCCATACAAGCGATACCTGGCGCAGTCCATTATCTTCAACATCCTGTCCGCCGCGCTCAACATCTTCTCGTTCGCGGCGCTCATCCCCATCTTGCAGATTCTCTTCAAGACCGGCGACGCCAAGAGCGCCACGGCGCTGATGGCCATGGGCGACGGAAACCTGAAGGACGTGCTGATGAACAACATGAACTTCTACGCCAACCAGCTCATAGCCGACATCGGGCCGAGCACCGCCCTGCTCTGCATAGGTGCTGTCATGGCCTTCGCCACGTTCCTCAAGACGGGATGCTACTTCCTCTCCTCGGCTTCCATCGTGCCGATGCGCACGGGCATAGTGCGCGACATACGCAACCTGCTCTACCGCAAGATAACCTCGCTGCCGCTCGGATTCTTCTCCGGCGAGCGCAAGGGCGACATAATAGCCCGCATGACCGGCGACGTGAACGCAGTGGAAAGCTCCGTAATGTCGTCGCTCGACATGCTCATAAAGAACCCTATCCTCGTAGTGGCCTACTTCGCCACGCTCGTCTTCATCAGCTGGCAGCTCACGCTGTTCACGCTCGCCATCGTGCCGCTGATGGGCTGGGTGATGGGCAACCTGGGCCGCAAGCTCAAGCAGAACTCCAAGGAGGCGCAGGCCCTGTGGAGCGACACGATGAGCCAGGTGGAGGAGACGCTGGGCGGACTGCGCATAATCAAGGCCTTCTGCGCCGAGGAAAAGATGAACAACCGCTTCGCCGACGTGAACGACCGGCAGCGCAACAGCATAATGAGGGTGAACATCAGGCAGCAGCTCGCCCACCCCATGAGCGAGTTCCTCGGCACGGTCATGATCATGATTGTGCTCTGGTTCGGCGGCATCCTGGTGCTCAACAACTCCACGCTGTCCGGCCCAACGTTCATATACTACCTCGTAATACTCTACAGCATCATCAACCCACTGAAGGAAATAGCCAAGGCCGGCTATGCAATACCCAACGGACTGGCATCCATGGAGCGCATAAACAAGATACTGAAGGCCGAAAACCCCATACGCGAGAAGGCCAACCCGGTGCGCATACGCGAGTTCCGCCACAGCATAGAGTTCCGCGACGTGTCGTTCAAGTACGACTCCAAGTGGGTGCTGCGCCACATCAACCTCACCATAGAGAAAGGCAAGACGATAGCCCTCGTGGGCCAGAGCGGCGGCGGCAAGTCCACGCTCGTCGACCTCATACCGCGCTACTACGACGTGCAGGAGGGCGAAGTGCTCATCGACGGGGTGAACGTCAAGGACCTGGGCATACACGACCTGCGCCAGCTCATAGGCAACGTCAACCAGGAGGCGATACTCTTCAACGACTCGTTCCGCAACAACATCACCTTCGGAGTGGACGGGGCCACGCAGGAGCAGATAGACGAGGCCGCCCGCATAGCCAACGCCTACGACTTCATAATGGAGTCGGAGCACGGCTTCGACACCAACATCGGCGACCGGGGCAGCCGGCTCTCGGGCGGGCAGCGGCAGCGAGTGAGCATAGCCCGCGCCATACTGAAGAACCCGCCGATACTCATACTCGACGAGGCCACGTCGGCCCTCGACACCGAGAGCGAGCGGCTGGTGCAGGACGCGCTCGAAAGGCTGATGAAGACGCGCACCACCGTGGCCATAGCCCACCGCCTGTCGACCATCAAGAGCGCCGACGAGATATACGTCATACACGAGGGCGAGATAGTGGAGCACGGCTCCCACGAGGAGCTTCTGGCCATCGGCGGCTACTACAAGAAGCTGAACGATATGCAGTCGCTGTAGGAGCCGGGGCTTCATCGCACTCCGCCGGCCCGGCGCGGCATACCATCCGCCCGGCCTGGCGAGTGCAACAAGCTAATTGAACATACGCAACTAAAATACGGCCCGACCGCCGCCGGATTTAACACAGTGCCGTTTGGCATTGCAAAACGGCTTGTTTCGCAATGCCAAACGGCCTGTTTCAGCTCACAATACGCGCCGTTTTGAAGGCCAAAACGGCATATTTCGCAACACATTGAGCATCAATACATTATGCAACGGGGTGCGTTTGGCCAGCCGTTAAGTTAAAAACGTTAACGGAATCCAAGCGCAAACATACTCCCGCCAGGGGCATTTTAGCCCACCACGCAAACATTTATTATACCGAAAAACCACCCCCAAAGGCTTGCCGCGGTAAGAATATTTTAGTATATTCGCACCGTAAATTGTTGCATACGCACACAGACCCGGCTATCAGTCAAAGCCATGCCGCACAACAAGCAAAACTAACAAAAAATACAAGGCGATGAAAAAACTACCCATAGGCATACAGAATTTCGAGAAAATCCGCCTTGACGGCTACTTCTACATCGACAAGACAGAGGAGATTTTCAACCTTATAAGCACGGGAAGCTACTACTTCCTGAGCAGGCCAAGGCGCTTCGGGAAGAGCCTGCTGCTGTCAACCATCAAGGCGTTCTTCGAGGGAAAGAGGGAGCTTTTCAAGGGCCTGGCCATAGACAGGCTCGCCGAAGACTGGACGCCAAGGCCGATATTGTACCTCGACCTGAACTCGCGGATGTATTCAGAGCCAGAATCGCTGAAGCAGGAACTCAACAAACACTTGGAGGCCTGGGAAAAAATCTATGGCGACGAATACAAGGACAGGGCTATAGAGGAACGGTTCTACCATATCGTGGCGAAAGCCTGCCAACAGACAGGCCACCGGGTGGTGATACTCGTGGACGAGTATGACAAGCCCATGCTGCAGGCAATAGGAAACGAGCGGCTGAAGGAAGCCTACCGAAACACGCTGAAGGCGTTCTACTCGGTGCTGAAGACGCAGGACGAGTTCATCAAGTTCGCTATGCTAACGGGCGTAACAAAGTTCGGCAAGGTAAGCGTGTTCTCAGACCTGAACAACCTCATGGACATATCGATGGACGCGAGGTACTACGACATCTGCGGGGTGAGCGAGGGGGAACTCTACGCCAACTTCGCCGAAGACATTGCCGGCCTGGCAAAGGCCCAGGGCATGACTGACGAGGAGTGCAGGGCGGAACTCGCAAGGATGTACGACGGGTACCACTTCAAGGAGAACACCCCGGGGATGTACAACCCGTTCAGCCTGCTAAACACATTCGCAAAAAGGGAGTTCGGGTCGTACTGGTTCGAGACGGGAACGCCATCATACCTCGTAAAGCTGCTCAAGGCGCACAACTACGACCTAAACGAAATGGCTAACCAGGTGACGACTGCCGACGCGCTGAACTGCATAGATGCAGCGCCGACTAACCCGATACCCGTCATATACCAAAGCGGATACCTCACCATAAAGGGCTACGACAGGGAGTTCGGGACGTACACGCTCGGGTTCCCGAACGAGGAGGTCGGAAAGGGGTTCGTCAACTACCTCGTGCCTTTCTACACGCCGGTGAAGGAGGGAAAGTCGATGTTCGAGATAGGGAACTTCGTAAGGGAGGTGCGCTCCGGCGACGCCGACGCATTCTTCAAGAGGCTGAAGGGATTCTTCGCCGACATTCCATACGAGATGCAGCGCGACATCGAGGTGCACTACCAGAACGTGCTATTCATCGTGTTCAAGCTCATGGGGTTCTACACAGAGGTGGAATACAGGACGGCGGCGGGGAGGGTGGACCTCGTGCTGAAGACCGACAGCTACATATACGTCATGGAGTTCAAGCTCAACGGGACGGCGGAGCAGGCAATCGAGCAAATAGAATCGAAGGGCTACGCAGAGCCGTTCGCTGCCGACGGGAGGAAGGTCGTAAAGGCCGGGGTCGGCTTCTCGAAGGCGCAAAAGACCATCGAGAAATGGATCGTGGAATGGTGAAGGCAGCCACTAACAAACGACAAACAAAGCAACGGAGATGAAAAAACTACCCATAGGCATACAGAATTTCGAGAAAATCCGCCTCGACGGCTACTTCTACATCGACAAGACGGAGGAGATTTTCAACCTTATAAGCACGGGAAGCTACTACTTCCTGAGCAGGCCGAGGCGCTTCGGGAAGAGCCTGCTGCTGTCAACCATCAAGGCGTTCTTCGAGGGAAAGAGGGAGCTTTTCAAGGGCCTGGCCATAGACAGGCTCGCCGAAGACTGGACGCCAAGGCCGATATTGTACCTCGACCTGAACTCGCGGATGTATTCAGAGCCAGAATCGCTGAAGCAGGAACTCAACAAACACTTGGAGGCCTGGGAAAAAATCTATGGCGACGAATACAAGGACAGGGCTATAGAGGAACGGTTCTACCATATCGTGGCGAAAGCCTGCCAACAGACAGGCCACCGGGTGGTGATACTCGTGGACGAGTATGACAAGCCCATGCTGCAGGCAATAGGAAACGAGCGGCTGAAGGAAGCCTACCGAAACACGCTGAAGGCGTTCTACTCGGTGCTGAAGACGCAGGACGAGTTCATCAAGTTCGCTATGCTAACGGGCGTAACAAAGTTCGGCAAGGTAAGCGTGTTCTCAGACCTGAACAACCTCATGGACATATCGATGGACGCGAGGTACTACGACATCTGCGGGGTGAGCGAGGGGGAACTCTACGCCAACTTCGCCGAAGACATTGCCGGCCTGGCAAAGGCCCAGGGCATGACTGACGAGGAGTGCAGGGCGGAACTCGCAAGGATGTACGACGGGTACCACTTCAAGGAGAACACCCCGGGGATGTACAACCCGTTCAGCCTGCTAAACACATTCGCAAAAAGGGAGTTCGGGTCGTACTGGTTCGAGACGGGAACGCCATCATACCTCGTAAAGCTGCTCAAGGCGCACAACTACGACCTAAACGAAATGGCTAACCAGGTGACGACTGCCGACGCGCTGAACTGCATAGATGCAGCGCCGACTAACCCGATACCCGTCATATACCAAAGCGGATACCTCACCATAAAGGGCTACGACAGGGAGTTCGGGACGTACACGCTCGGGTTCCCGAACGAGGAGGTCGGAAAGGGGTTCGTCAACTACCTCGTGCCTTTCTACACGCCGGTGAAGGAGGGAAAGTCGATGTTCGAGATAGGGAACTTCGTAAGGGAGGTGCGCTCCGGCGACGCCGACGCATTCTTCAAGAGGCTGAAGGGATTCTTCGCCGACATTCCATACGAGATGCAGCGCGACATCGAGGTGCACTACCAGAACGTGCTATTCATCGTGTTCAAGCTCATGGGGTTCTACACAGAGGTGGAATACAGGACGGCGGCGGGGAGGGTGGACCTCGTGCTGAAGACCGACAGCTACATATACGTCATGGAGTTCAAGCTCAACGGGACGGCGGAGCAGGCAATCGAGCAAATAGAATCGAAGGGCTACGCAGAGCCGTTCGCTGCCGACGGGAGGAAGGTCGTAAAGGCCGGGGTCGGCTTCTCGAAGGCGCAAAAGACCATCGAGAAATGGATAGTGGAATAACGACAATGTAAAAATGCAAAAACATACAAAGCCATGGCATACCTATTTAAAATCAAGCTTGAAGGAATCAAGAAGCCGCCAGTGTGGCGAAGGGTCATTGTCCCGGAGGACATCACGTTTGAAAGGTTCCACATGATCATCCAGGCCGCGTTCGGCTGGATGGATTGCCACCTATACAAGTTTGGCGACAAGCCCTACCACGGCTCGCTCGAAATAAAAGGAACGGAAGAAACCGACGACGACACCGTTGGTTTCGATGCCGAACTGTATGCCGCATTGGGCATTTGCCCGAGGAAGACGATGCGGGCCGACGAAACGAAGCTCGCCGACATATTCGGCAAAGGCACAAAAAAGCTGACATACCTCTACGACTTCGGCGACGACTGGGTACACACCATAACGCTCGAAGACACTGTGGAAAACATCGGCGACCACGCCGTATGCACGGCAGGAAAAGGAGCCTGCCCGCCGGAAGACTGCGGCGGCCCCTACGGCTACGAGAACCTGAAACAAATGTTTGCAGAAAAGCCTGACAGCAAGGAGACCGACGAACAGCGGAGATGGCTTGGGCTTGACGCCGACGAGTGCTTCGACGCAAAATACTTCGACCTCGAGGAAACAAACGAAATGCTGAAGGAAGTGTAACGCACCGGCCACATCCCGAGTAACGATAGTCCGGCATAGACATTTAGACACATGCCGCCGCAAATCAAGCGGATGATGGACACAAGCCCCGTGGCTACGTTCGTATGCGGCGAATACGACATCGTGGTGAAAAACATGGACGACGACACGTTTGAATACGACCCGGAGGATTACCCGGCGGACATCCGCGAGTTCTACAAGATGTGCAAAGACAGACTGTGGCCGGAGTCTTGAAAAAAACGCAAAAAGCCGCACAAAAAAACCGCAAAAGCCACTTCCCACGCGCGGAAGTGGCTTTATGTCGGATAAAAGTTGTAACTTCGCGCTCGGAAACAAACATTAATTTAGCGAGATATGTCATTAAAGTGTGGTATAGTGGGCCTGCCCAACGTTGGCAAGTCGACGCTTTTCAACTGCCTGTCGAGCGCAAAGGCGCAGGCGGCAAACTTCCCCTTCTGCACCATCGAGCCTAACGTGGGCGTGATAACCGTGCCCGACGAGCGCCTGACGCGCCTGGCCGAGATAGTGCACCCGGGCCGCATCGTGCCGGCCACGTGCGAGATTGTGGACATAGCGGGCCTGGTCAAGGGCGCGAGCAAGGGCGAGGGCCTGGGCAACAAGTTCCTGGGCAACATCCGCGAGACCGACGCCATAATCCACGTGCTGCGCTGCTTCGACGACGACAACATCACCCACGTGGACGGCACAATCGACCCCGTGCGCGACAAAGAAATAATAGACACCGAACTGCAGCTCAAAGACCTTGAGACCGTGGAGGGCCGCCTACAGAAGCAGCAGAAAGTGGCCGCCGCAGGCAACAAGGATGCAAAGACCGAGGTGGCCGTGCTCGAGGCTTACAAGGAGGCGCTGGAGCAGGGAAAGAACGCCCGCACCGTGCAGTTTGAATCGAAAGAGGAGCAGGACGCCGCCCGGAATCTCTTCTTGCTCACGGCCAAGCCCGTGCTCTACGTGTGCAACGTGGACGAGGCCGCTGCCAAGACGGGCAACGCCTACAGCGCACGCATCGAAGAGATAGCCGCCGAGGAGGGCGCCGAGGCCATGGTGATAGCCGCCAAGACTGAAGAGGACATAGCCTCGTTTGAGTCATACGAGGACAAGCAGATGTTCCTCAGCGAGCTGGGCCTGGAGGAGAGCGGCGTGAACCGGCTGATAAAGAAGGCATACGCCCTGTTGAACCTCGAGACCTTCATCACCGCCGGAGAGATGGAAGTGAAGGCCTGGACATACCACAAGGGCTGGAAGGCGCCGCAATGCGCCGGAGTGATCCACACCGACTTCGAGAAGGGCTTCATCCGCGCCGAGGTGATAAAGTACGACGACTACATCAAGTACGGCTCCGAGGCTGCAGTGCGCGAGGCCGGCAAGCTGGGCATCGAGGGCAAGGACTACGTGGTGCAGGACGGCGACATCATGCACTTCCGCTTCAACGTATAGCAAACCCGCCAAAACGCACGCTGCCATGGACTGCCTTTCTTACATCGTCTGGAACCCCGACCTCACCGCATTCCTGGGGATGCGGTGGTACTCGCTGTGCTGGCTCGTGGGCCTGCTGCTGGCCTACCTCATCGTCAGGAGGCTCTACAAGGAGCAGGGCATAAAGCCCGAGCTGTTCGACCCGCTCTTCGTCTACTGCTTCGTGGGCATACTCATAGGCTCGCGCCTGGGCCACTGCCTGTTCTACCAGCCCGACTACTTCCTCTCCTCGTGGCAGCACGTGGTGGAGATGGTGCTGCCCATACGCTTCGTGGCCGACGGCTCAGTGAAGTTCACCGGCTACGAGGGCCTGGCCAGCCACGGCGGTACCATCGGGCTGATCATAGCCCTGTGGCTCTACGTGCGCAAGACGAAGCTCAACATCTGGCGCGTGCTCGACAACATAGCCATAGCCACGCCCACCACTGCCTGCCTCATAAGGCTGGGCAACCTGATGAACTCCGAGATAATAGGCAAGGTGACCGACGTGCCGTGGGCATTCATCTTCGAGCGCGTCGACCCCATGCCCCGCCACCCCGGCCAGCTCTACGAGGCACTGGCCTACGCCGCGCTGTTCTTCATCGGCTGGGCCTTGTACCGCCGCCGCCCGCAGAAGGTAGGCACGGGCTTCTTCTTCGGCCTCTGCCTCACGTACATCTTCACGGCGCGCTTCTTCATCGAGTACACCAAGGAGATACAGGAAGCCTTCGAGGCCAGCCTGCCGCTCGACATGGGCCAGCTCTTGAGCCTGCCGTTCATAGCCATAGGCGTGGCCTGCATGGCCGGGGGCAAGTGGATGCGAAGGCTCGGCACCGAAACTGAAACTAACGAAAAAGGAGGAAAGAAATGAAAACAAGGAGCAACATCATGAGGTGCGCCATGGCCGCAATAGCCATAGCAGTGGCCATGGCCGCCCACTCGCTCACTCAGGGCGGCGACGACAACACCGCGCCCGCCGAAGTATATTACGGCCACGGATGCTGCGGCTACAGCCTGGCCAGAGCTGGCCATCATGGCTGCCGCCCTGCCCCGCCCCGCCACAACCGGCGCGGCCACCACGGCTGTGGCCATGCCTACGCCCATGGCCGCGGCTACCACTGCGACGGCAGCCACGCCTGCTACCACGGCTACGGGATAAAGGACGCAGACCCGAAAACCTTCACCGACCTTGGCGGGGGCTACGCCAAGGACTCGCGCCGCGCATACTACGCCGGGCGGGCCATCGCCGGTGCCGACGCAAAGACATTCAGGCACATAGGCCGGGGCGTGGCCAAGGACAAGCGCAACACATACATCGACGGACGGAAGACTGACTGATGGAACTGCTGAAAAGACGCATACTGCAGGACGGCAAGTGCTATCCCGGCGGCATACTCAAGGTGGACAGCTTCATAAACCACCAGATGGACCCCAACCTCATGATGGAGCTGGCACGCGAACTGGCCCGCATCTACGCCGGGCGGGCTATAAACAAGATAGTCACCATCGAGGCCAGCGGCATAGCCCCGGC
>CALUMB010000009.1 GCA_944321645.1 uncultured Prevotella sp. | reverse complement strand
ATGACAACAAAGGTACAATTATTATGCCGTTAATTGCGGGATTCGGCATGTTAATTCACACTAAATCCAGCAGAACCGAGAATGGAATGATTATTTGTGTGTCAACTTTTGGGTCGGCTCCATGTCATTCGGACTTGAACAATTCCTTGATGCCGCCTATGCTGCCCATGAGGTTGGTGGCTTCGTATGGCAGGTAGACTGTCTTCGTCTTGTCGCCTTTGGCCAGTTCCTCAAGCATCTGTATGTATTTCTGTGCCAAGAGATAGTTGGCCGGGTTTGTCGATGCGCCCACGGCCTCGGTGATTTTCTTTATGGCAATGGCTTCGGCTTCAGCCTTGCGTATGCGTGCTTGCGCTTCGCCTTCTGCGTAGAGTATTGCTTCCTGCTTTGCGGCCTCGGCACGGTTGATGGTGGCCATCTTCTCGCCTTCCGACTGCAGTATTTCCGATGCCTTTTGCCCTTCGCTTGTCAGTATGGTTGCGCGCTTGTTGCGTTCGGCTTGCATTTGCTTCTCCATGGCGGCCAATACGCTTGCCGGCGGGGTGATGTCTTGGAGTTCCACGCGGTTTACCTTTATGCCCCATTTGTTGGTGGCGTCGTCGAGCACGGCCCGCAGCTTTGTGTTTATGGTGTCGCGGCTCGTGAGCGTTTGGTCCAGTTCCAGTTCGCCTATTATGTTTCGCAGCGTTGTCTGCGTCAGCTTCTCTATTGCGTTGGGTAGGTTGTCGATTTCATATACAGCCTTGAACGGGTCTACGATTTGGAAGTAGAGCAAGGCGTTGATTTCTGTCTGGACGTTGTCTTTTGTTATTACGTTTTGCTTCGGGAAGTCGTACACCTGCTCGCGCAAGTCTATTTTGTTGGAGTAGGAGTAAAGCCCCCGCTTGATGACGACAATCTCCTTTGCCTTGTCGACGAAAGGGATTATAAGGTTTATTCCAGGTTGCAGTGTGGCGTGGTATTTTCCAAGCCTTTCCACGATTTTGGTTTCAGACTGCGGGATGATGATCAGTGCCATCTTTGCAAAGATGAGGATGCAAACCACGCATACAATCAATACGTACATCATAATAGAAAAATTTGTTTTAGTTGTTTATTGTGTTTTAGTTACAGTCAGTATTATGCTTTCGCGCCCTACCACTTGCACCCGTGCGCCGGCCTCTATCGTCTCCCCGTCGCTTGCCTGCGCTTTCCAGTCGTCGCCGTCAATGGCCACCCGCCCGAAGCCGCCTTGCTCTATGGCCTGGCTTACGGTGCCGATTCGCCCCAGAAGGGCGTCGGCGTTGCTCGGGCGCGATTTGCTGTTGAAGTGCAGGTATCTTAATGCGAACGGTCGGACCAAGAATACAGCTGCGGCCGTGAACACGACAAAGGCGGCGAGCTGGATGTATATGCCCCCGAATGCTGCCGCCAATGCTGCAAATGCCGCACCGATGGCGAAGCAGATGATGAAGAAGCCACCGGAAAACAGCTCGACAATCAGGCAGGCTATGGCCACTACAAGCCATAAGGCCCAAAGGTTTCCGCATATAGATTCTATCATAGAATGACTTTTTTACGGTGTAAAATTAAGCATTTTTCCTAACAAAACAAAATTTATGATAGTTTTTCTTGCTTTGATTGTCTTTTTTTCATTTCTTGCGAAGCTTAAAGCCCGCCTTGCTTTTCAGGGCGTGGCTTGCCTTGCGGCAATGGTTCCCGATGCGCGGTGCGCCTTCGCCTGGTGCCGCTGCGTGTCGTCGGCGTTGCGGCGTAGGGCATATTGGGGCGGGTTGGGTTGGCGTGTGGAATGGGCAATGTCGGGCGCACATTTGTGTTAATAAGTCTCAAATGTGGCGCGTTGCCAGGCAGGGTCTGCCGTCTTGCTTGCCAAAACGAGCCGTTCCATGCTCCAAAACGGGCCGTTTGGGGATGCGAAACGGCCCGTTTTGGAGCATGGAACGGCTCGTGCCTGTAATGCGTTGGAAGTCAAGCAGTTGGCGATGCGCCGCCGGACGGCTGCGCTTTTACGAAAGTTAACACAATGGAGGCGTTGGCAAATTCCCGCCTATTGCTGATTTATCGGGCCTATTCCCGTTGCACAGGGGCTGCTGCCTGGCTGGCCCTTCCGTAAATCCCCAGGCGGGCTTGCCTGTGGCGCCTTTTAGTTTGAGCCGATGTACAGGAACACCATGCCGAGCAGCACGAGTGCCAAGTCAACGATTTTGGCTTTCAGGTTCTTCTCGTGGAAGGCCACGGCACCGAAGAGGAAGCTTACCACTACACTGCCGCGGCGTATCATCGACACCACGCTGATAAGGGCGCCAGGCACCGACAGGGCATAAAAATATACAAAGTCGGCCGCGCTAAGGAAGATGCTGATGAAAACTATGCTCCAGTGCCAGTGGAAGGGCGTGGTGCGGCGGCGCGTGGGCCACCAGATGAGCAGCATCATCGCGCCCATCATGGCGCATTGGTAGATGTTGTACCAGCTCTGCACTACCATTTGGTCAAGCCCTATGCCGCCTTTGCCGGCGGGTGCCATGAGGTATTTGTCGTACAGCCCGCTTACTGCGCCGAGCGCGGCGGCTGCCACTATCATCCATATCCAGCCGTTGGTCTTGAAGTCGATGCCTTCTTTCTTGCCGCTCCTGCTTAGCATGAGGAACGAGGCCACGGCCAGCAGTACGCCAATCCACTGCCATAGGTTGAGCCGTTCGCCGAATATCAGGAACGCCCCGACCAGCACCATCACCGGGCGGGTGGCGTTGATGGGGCCGACGATGGTTAGCGGCAGGTGCTTCATGCCGAAATAGCCGAACACCCAGCTGGCCAGCACGATGCAGCTTTTCAGGATTATGTATTTGTGGACTTCCCATCCAGCCGAAGGCACATGGAACATCGTGCCGTCGAGCAGCCCGGTGTGCGAGCTGGCCACGATGAGCGGGATGAATATGAGCGAGCAGAACAGTGTGTTGAGGAAAAGCACCGGGAGCACGGCATTGCCCGAAAGCGCCTCTTTCTTGAATGCGTCGTAGAATCCCAAAAGTGCTGCGGATAAAAAAGCTAAAGCTAACCACATGACAGTGTGTATCTCAATATTTTACGTCTTCCAGGAACAGGGCGTGGGCAGGCATCGACTCTCCGGCCTCGGTGCGGCTGCCGTGGGCTATTACTTCCTCGAATTCTTTTATGGTCATCCTGTGCCTCCCTACTTCAACTAAGGTGCCGACCACGGCCCGCACCATGTTGCGCAGAAACCTGTTTGCGCTGATTTCAAAGCACCAGGAGCTTTCCGACAGCCGGTGCCACTCTGCCGCCACGACAGAGCAGATGGTAGTGGCCGCGCCGGAATTGCTCTTGCAGAAGGCCCCGAAGTCTTTGTGCCGCGTTAGCATGGCGGCGGCTTCGTTCATCAGCCCGAAGTCGAGCGCATAGTGCAGCTCGCACGAGTAGGCTCTCAGGAAAGGGTCTTTGCGCGTGTGGATGTAGTATCGGTAGGTGCGCTGCTTTGCGCTGAAGCGGGCGTGCATCGATTCGTCGACAGGCTCCACCTTTGCCACCGAGATGTCGTAGGGCAGGATGCTGTTGAGCCTGAAGGCCAGTTTCTCGCAGTCTATGCCCTCGCCGGAGTCGAAGTGGGCTGTCATGCGGCGCGCGTGAACCCCCGCGTCGGTCCGTCCTGCGCCCACAACCGTAGTTTCCTTGCGCAGCAGCGTGGTGAGGGCTTTCTCCATTTCGGCCTGCACGGTGTTGCCGTTTGGCTGCACTTGCCATCCGTGGTAGCGTCGGCCGTCGTAGCTTAATGTTATGAAATAGCGCATAGTTTTCTTGAATACGGCTGCAAAATTAGTAAAATGTAATCAATTAAGGCGCAAAAGGCGCCCCAAACTTTTCGCCTTCCGTGCCTTTTGCCCCGCTGCCTGTTTTGCAGGGCCGCGCCTGGCGGCATGGCTTTGCCTTAGGGTGGCTTATTCGGTGTAGAACTTTATCATGCGCAGCAGGGCCTGTTGGCACACGGGGCAGAAGTCTGGCACGTCGTTCGTGCGCATCCTGCAATCCTCAAATCCCCTGTACACGCCCTCGCGCTGGTAGCCTCCGCCCTCTATGAGCCCGGCCTTCCCTTCGGCCACGAGGTTTTCCCACTTGCCGCTGAAGTCGTGCTTTGTGGTGAGGTTAGGCTCCCATGGCTCGATGTCGCTGGAGTATGTGGGCGTGTCGCTGCCGTAGTCATACTCGTCGCCAAGCCCGCCGAAGCTGTGGCCGAACTCGTGGACTACCACGGGCGCGAACTGGTTGCCGCGCGTGTAGGCCAGGTTGTAGGAGTTGTAGATGCCGCCCCCGCCATATTCCGTGGTGTTGGCGAGTATTATGATGTGCTCGTATGGCGTTCCTGCCAGGATGTCGTGCAGCGTCTTCAGGCGCAGGGTGGTGAGGTAGCGGTCGGTGTAGAACGTGCTGAAGTGCGAGCCGAGCGCGGTTGATTTCCATTCGCCGTTGGCGGGTGTGCTCACGCCGGAGTCGGTCGACGGCGGCATTACGGCCACGATGTTGAACAGGTGGCGTTGGCTCTTGAACGGCTCGTGGGCGAACAGGGCCTCGGTGGCGGTGCGGGCGTCGGCTACGAACTGCGGCATTTCGGCGCTTTGGTAGCCTTCCGCCACAAAGGCTATGTAGATGCACTTTGTCGTGTCGGCCGCCTTTTGCAATGTCTCGTATGGCGTGACGTGGCTGAAGCCAGTGCGCCTTATCAGGATGTCGCCCGGGCTTACGGTGTGGGTGTATGTGGCAACGGTGCGCCTGCGGTTGTCGAACAGTTCAACGGTGACGTCTACCTCTTCCTTGGGGTAGGGTATAAGGAATGCGTTTTCAAACGATTTGCCGGCCTTTTGCGCTTCTGGCGTGGAGAGCCACTCCTGGAAGAGGGTCGAGAACGACAGCCGGTAGATGGGCGTTCCGTCGCCATGGGCCTTCACGGTGATTTGCCCGTTGCCTTCGAGTGGCGTTTCGGCAAGGCGCTCCTTCCGCCCGTACCACTTCGGCGAGCAGCATAGTTCGTCGACGTAGATTTGTTGTTTCGTTGCGTTCCCTGCGAAGATGTAGTTCAGCCTAAGCGTGCTGTCGGCAAAGTGCTTGTCGAAGTCTTGCGCCGTTGCGCATTGCATGGCGCATAGCGCAAGGGCAAGCGTGATGGTTTTATTCGTCATTGTCGGATATGTTTCTTGCTAATTGCTTTATGTAGCCGCGCTCCCAGTCGTCGGCGTGGAGTTTGAGGCGGTCGTATTTCAGTATGTCGATGTCGATGCAGACAATCCCCCTGGCCGTGTCGGCCTTGTTGCGCCCGCAGGCCCGCTCGATGCCTTTGGCCAGCATGGTGAGCTTGTCAAGCTCCATGTCGGTGCTTCCGGCAATCATGCTGTTGAGGAAGCGGTCTGCCTTTATGCCTATGGGGGCTGTCCATATCCTTTCGGAGCGCGAGCTTATCTCCATGGCTTTGCCGAGCGCGGCGATGGCCGCGTCGGTGTTGGCCTGTGGGTTTGAGTTTGAGCCGAGTGCGATTATCACTTCGTGTTTCATGGCCGCTACTTTATGAGTTGTGTGGAAAGGAACTTGTTGAAGCGCCCCTCGTAGCCGTTGAACACGTTGATGTCTACGTCGCCGCGTATTCCGGCCACTTTGCCGTCGGGGCATAGTTGCCAGTAGACGAGCTTGATGTCCGGCTTGTATTCGCCGTAGCGTGCAATCCAGATGTTGTAGTCTTTCTTTATGTCGGGGGCCATGTCGAGGTATTTGTTCACGAACGACTGGTTGACATAAAGTATTGGCTTTGTGCCGGTGTGCTTCTCTACGATTCCCATCCATGTCCTGATGCGGCGGAACAATTCTTCGGGGCCGCCAATCTTCCTTATCAGCCTGTCTGATGGCTCGACGTCGAGCACGGGCGGGAGGTCGCCCGGTTTGAAAAACGTGTTCCTTATGAAGTAGCGGGCTTGTGCCGCCGCGCCCGACCTTGTGGAAAAGAAGTGGTATGCGCCGCAGCGTATGCCGTGGCGGCGGGCTTGCCGGTAGTCGGCCTTGTAGTGGGGGTTGCGCACGGTGGTGCCTTCGGTAGACTTTATGTAAAGGAACGAGACTGGATAGTCTACCTGTCCGCTGATAGTCTTGCGGCTCATGTTGCCAAGCCCGGTTATGCGCAGCCGCTTCCAGTCGATGGGGTAGTAGCGCCTGCCCCTGCCGTGTTGGTATCTGGCAATGTCGATGCCGTAGATGCGCTCGGAGGTGTAGTTGAGCTTTTCGCCCTTGTATTTCCCGCCTTTCCACTCGCCGGCCCTCATCTTCCCGGCTCCGAGGTGGAAGCCGAAGCCGTCGCGCTGGCCATTGGCCCAGTGGCCTTCGTAGTAGGAGCCGTCGTTGTAGTAGAACTTTCCGTGTCCGTCGGCCAGCATGTTTGGGGCGAGTGCGCCACGGTACGTGCCTGTCTGGTCGGTCGTGCGCCCGTGGTATGGAGTGCCGTCTTTCCATCGGGCAGACACAATGCGCCCGGCAGAGTCGCGCACCACACCCTTTCCCTCTTTTTTTGTCTTCAGCCAACGGCCGTTTTTCCAGATGCCTCCGTGGGAGGCAACGAATACGCCCGAAGGCGTGGCTTCCTTTGCCTTGGCCGCCTTGGCTGTGCGCACAACCCGCAGCGGCGTGGCGTCGCCTATTTGCTGCAGTTGGGTGCGTGCCTGTCTTAGGGCGGCCACCCTTGCTTTAGTCCTGTCTAAGTGGGCGGCCACCTGTTCGTATCCTTCGTCTTGCACTCCATGCACGTTGAGGTAATAGTCCATTTCGGCCAAGGCAACGCCGAGCGACCCTATTTCCCTGTCGATGGAGTCTTTAGTATTGTTTACGATTGTGTGCAGGCAAAGCGTTCCCGGAAGTGTTTTGCCTGCGTATTTGGCCTTGCCGACAGACAGGCCCGAGAGTGTGGAGTCGGCGGATATTCCGCTAAAGCAAAGGATGTTTTTGCCTTTAGCGTTAAGGTAGTTGCACGATTCTGTCTCGACCTTTGCCGCGTCGCGGCTCGCGGCTTCGAGGTGGAATTTGTGCCACGAGCATATTGCCATCGCCGCAGTGGCCGCGATGGCTATTACGTTGGCGAGGGTCTGCTTCCTTATTGTGACGTATCCTTTCATAGGCTGGTGCGGTGGGAAGGCGGTTTCTAAGAAAACCGTTAACGGAAGCCGCACATATAATGTGATGTGTGGCTTCCGTATGGCAGTCCTGGCGTGTTGCCGGGGGCTTTGTCCTGTCGCGCTATGCGTTCATCGACAGCAGGAACTCTTCGTTGTTGCGGCTTTGTATGAGCCTGTCGCGCACGGTGTTCATGGCCTCGATGGGGGTCATCTCGCTTATGAACCTGCGGCACACCCACATTCTGTTGAGCGTGGTCGGGTCTTGCAGCAAGTCGTCGCGGCGCGTGCTCGACTGCACGAGGTTGACGGCCGGGAATATCCTCTTGTTGCTGAGAGTCCTGTCGAGTTGCAGCTCCATGTTGCCCGTTCCCTTGAATTCCTCGAATATCACTTCGTCCATCTTCGAGCCGGTGTCTATCAGGGCGGTGGCTATTATCGTGAGCGAGCCGCCGTTTTCGATGTTTCGCGCTGCGCCGAAGAATCTCTTTGGCTTCTGGAGCGCGTTGGCGTCAACGCCGCCGGTAAGCACTTTGCCGCTTGCCGGGCTTACGGTGTTGTATGCCCTGGCAAGGCGGGTGATGGAGTCGAGGAATATCACCACGTCGTGCCCGCACTCAACCATGCGCTTCGCCTTTTCGAGCACGATGCCTGCAATCTTCACGTGGCGGTCGGCAGGCTCGTCGAACGTCGATGCGATGACCTCGGCGTTCACCGTGCGGCTCATGTCTGTCACCTCCTCCGGGCGTTCGTCGATGAGTAGCATCATAAGGTATGCCTCGGGGTGGTTGGCGGCAATGGCGTTGGCGATGTCTTTCATGAGTATGGTCTTTCCCGTCTTGGGCTGGGCCACGATTAGTGCGCGCTGGCCTTTGCCGATGGGGGAGAACAAGTCTACGATTCTCACGCTCGGGTTAGTGGTGGCCTTGTCGCCGCAGAGGGTGAACTTTTCGTTGGGGAACAGCGGCGTGAGGTGCTCGAATGCTATCCTGTCGCGCACTTCCGAAGGGTCGCGCCCGTTGATTGAGTTGACGTTGCCCATGGCGAAATACTTCTCGTTCTCGTGTGGCGGGCGCACAGTGCAGTCTACCACGTCGCCTGTCTTGAGTCCGTATTTCTTTATCTGCTGCGGCGCCACGTAGATGTCGTCGGGAGACGACAGGTAGTTGTAGTCGCTCGACCGCAGGAAGCCGTAGCCGTCGGAGAGCACTTCGAGCACGCCGTTGCCTGTTATTATGTCTTCAAAGTCGAAGAGTTGGCTTTGTGCCTGCATGGGTTGCGCCATGTTTGGATAGTCCATGGCCATTTGCTGCATGGTCGGCCTGTCGAAAATGTCGAGCGTGGGCATTGCCCCTTGGTCTTCTATTGGCAGGTCCACCACGGTGATGAAGTCTGTTCCGTCGCCCGGGTCGCCTTCCCATACGCCTTCGGGGGTGGGGGCGTTGCCAGCTTCCTCTTGGTTGCGCTGCGACATCTTTTCCTGCAATTGCTCTATTATGGCTTGGTCTGCAGGTTGGTTGTCGGCACTTTCGTTGTTGGTGAAGGCCGCTTCTGGCACGTCGCCTTGCATCGTGCCGTCGGCTTCGTCTCCCTCTTGGTCGGCTGTGTCCATGCCAGGTGTGTTGTCGGGCTGTGGCTCTGCCTGCTGTTGCCGTGCCGTTTCGGCAGCGTTGTCAGCCGTGCCTTCGTCGGGCGTCTCTGCCGGGGCCATGCTGCTTTCGGCAGGCGTTTCTTCCTGCGTTTCGGCTTTTGTGGCCGGTAGGTCGTTGAAGAGCGAAGCCGGTTTCTGTTCGGCGTGTTTCACTTGCTTGTTCTTTATGTCGAAGTTTTCGCCATCCTTGCCGTTTACTGTGTAGACTTTGTTTGTATCTTTTTTTACAATCCTAGTCCGTTTCCGTTTTGGCACGGCTGTGGCGCTTATCGCGCTATCCTCTGCGGCTTTGTCCAATATGGCGTAGACCACAGTCTCAAGTTCGTCGTCTGGCGACACTTTAATGCCAAGCTGATCTGCGATGCCCATCAGTTCGACAGGCTCCATGGCTTCGAGTTCTTCTTTTGTGTACATACTATATGTAAGTATTATTTATGCTTCTTACTTGCAAAAAGTAGTGGTGAAAACGTTTCCATGTTGGAAACGCCGGGTTGAAAACTACTGCAAAGGTAGTCAAATTTTCTTTAATATCCAAATATTTGGCGTGAAATGTGGCTTGGGCTTGCAAGGTTTCCACTGTTTGCCTTTGGCCTCTTGTTACCCTGCGAAATTGTCGGATGTCCTTCCCGTTGTGTCTTTCAGGCTTGGCAGTGTGGCTGTTGCCGGTGTGTGGCCTTTTGCCGCCAGCCTTTTGTGGCCTTGTGCTTTTGTTGTTGTCCTGACGGTTTGCTGCCGGTTAGCTCGTGGTAGCATTTCTGTGCCTGCGTCCATGCCTTTTATAAAGGCGTGCCACGGACATTTGCCATGGCACGCCTTCTTGGGTCTATGGCCTTTTGGCCGGTTGCCGCGCAGGCCGGTTTGGCCTTTGCTGCGTCTTGCCGGCTATTGGCCGTATGGCAGGGGAGGGGGTGTTTATTCTCCCTTCTCCATCTTCTCCTTGAGTTGTGCGAGCACGTCGAGGTCGCCAAGGGTGGTGGCAGCGGGCTGGTTGTCAATCTTCACGCTGTCTTCCTTCTTGGTGCGCACTTTCTTCGCAGCCCTCTTCTCGTCGCGCTGTGCGTCTTCGAAGGTGCGGCTGTGGGAGAGTATGATGCGCTTGCTGTCTTTGTTGAACTCGATGACCTTGAAGGGCAGTTCCTCGCCGAGTGTTGCGCTCGTGCCGTCTTCCTTTACGAGGTGCTTCGGTGTGGCGAAGCCTTCAACGCCTTTTTCGAGCGAGATTACCGCGCCTTTCTCAACCATCGACACGATTTTGCCGTTGTGGATGCTGCCTACGGTGTAGACTGTCTCGAACACATCCCACGGGTTGTCTTCGAGCTGCTTGTGGCCGAGGCTCAGCCTGCGGTTCTCTTTGTCTATCTCGAGCACTACCACGTCGATGTCTGCGCCCACCTGGGTGAACTCCGACGGGTGCTTAATCTTCTTAGTCCACGACAGGTCGCTGATGTGGATGAGTCCGTCTACGCCTTCCTCAAGCTCAACGAATACGCCGAAGTTGGTGAAGTTGCGCACTTTGGCGGTGTGCTTGCTTCCAACGGGGTATTTAACCTCGATGGTCTCCCACGGGTCTTCGCGCAGCTGCTTGATGCCGAGGCTCATCTTGCGCTCGTTGCGGTCGAGGGTGAGGATTACGGCCTCTACCTCGTCGCCCACCTTAAGGAACTCTTGTGCAGAGCGCAGGTGCTGGCTCCACGACATTTCAGACACGTGGATGAGTCCTTCCACGCCGGGCTGTATTTCCACGAATGCGCCGTAGTCGGCAATCACGACCACCTTGCCCTTCACGTGGTCGCCCACCTTGAGCTCGGGGTCGAGTGCATCCCATGGGTGCGGGGTGAGCTGCTTCAGGCCGAGGGCGATGCGCTTCTTCTCGTCGTCGAAGTCGAGGATCACGACGTTTATCTTCTGGTCCAGCTCCACAACCTTGTGCGGGTCGTCTACGCGGCCCCAAGAAAGGTCGGTGATGTGGATGAGTCCGTCCACGCCGCCGAGGTCGACGAACACGCCGTAGGAGGTGATGTTCTTGACGGTTCCCTCGAGTATCTGGCCTTTCTCCAGCTTGGAGATGATTTCCTTCTTCTGTGCCTCCAGCTCGGCCTCGATGAGGGCCTTGTGGGAAACCACCACGTTGCGGAACTCCTGGTTGATCTTTACAACCTTGAACTCCATGGTCTTGCCCACGAACTGGTCGTAGTCGCGTATTGGGTGAACGTCAATCTGGCTTCCGGGCAAGAATGCCTCGATGCCGAATACATCGACGATCATGCCGCCTTTGGTGCGGCACTTGATGTAGCCTTGGATGACTTCCTGGTTCTCCAGTGCGGCGTTGATGCGCTCCCAGCTCTTGCTGAGGCGGGCCTTCTTGTGGGAGAGGATGAGCTGGCCTTTCTTGTCCTCCTGGTTCTCAACGTAGACTTCCACCTTGTCGCCTACTGCCAGGTCGGGGTTGTAGCGGAACTCGCTTGCGGGGATGATGCCGTCGCTCTTGTAGCCGATGTTCACCACCACCTCTTTCTTGTCGATTGAGATGACGGTTCCCTCTACGACTTGGTGCTCGCTCACTTTGTTGAGCGTCTCGTCGTATGCCTTGTCCAGCTCTTCCTTGCTTACGCTTACCTGTGCGCCATTTTCAAACTCGTCCCAGTTGAAGTCGTCTAATGGCTTGACGTTTTTTGTTAGTTCTGACATAAAATTGTTTTGTGAATGATAAATTAATAAAGTTAGACTTTATGTGGATTACTTAAAATCGGCTGCAAAGATACACTTTTTTGGCCAACCCCGCGTGCAGTGGGGTTGTGGCTGGCGTTGTTTTAGCAATGTTTAACGTTTGCTGTGGCCATGTTTTCTCCGCCGTGTGGGCTGTGTGTCGCGCGGGGGTGCCTTGGCGGCTCGGCCGTCACTCGCCGTCGCCCAATAGTGCCGACGTCCTCACCCTGCTGAGCGTTTCCGGGGTCATTTGCAAGTAGCTCGCTATGTACACCAGCGGCGCGCGCAGCACCAGTTGTGGGTGGAGCTTCACGAGCTTGGCGTATTTGCTCTGGGCCGACTCGAAGCGCATCATGTCGGCGTGTACCTGGCTGTTTATAAGCGACTCCTCAAGAATCTTGCGGTATAGTATCTGTATGTTGAGGCTCTTCATGGCCACCTTTTCCAGTTGCTGCCTGGGCAGGGCGTAGATGACGGTCGGCTCGAGGGCCATGATTTGCAGGTGGCTTGGCTTTTCCTTGAACAGGCTCTCTATGCACATTACGATGCTGTTTTCCACGGCCATGTGCTCGGTCAGCTCCTTGTCGTTCTTATAGTAGAACTGGCGCACAAGCCCCTTCACCACCCAGTAGATGTTGGTGCACACCTCGCCTTCGGCCAGAATCTTTTCGCCCTTAGTGAATTTCATTGGCACAAGGATGCTTTCCAACAAGTCAAGCTCGTCGTGGCTCATTGTGCTGTACCTGCGCGCCAGCTCGCGGGCAACGTCCCGCGACGTCAAACCAATGTTCACCATAAAATGTTTCTCCTTTCTTTAGTTCGTTCTGACTCAGTCCAACTTAAGCACTGCGAGGAAGGCTTTCTGCGGCACCTCCACGTTGCCAATCTGCTTCATGCGCTTCTTGCCCCTCTTCTGCTTTTCGAGCAGCTTGCGCTTGCGGCTCACGTCGCCGCCGTAGCACTTGGCCGTGACGTCTTTCCTCACGCACTTTATGGTCTCCCGCGCCACTATCTTTGCCCCGATGGCCGCCTGGATGGCTATGTCGAACTGCTGGCGCGGTATGAGTTCCTTCAGCTTCTCGCACATCCGCCGCCCGAACGTGGTGGCGTTGTCTTGGTGGGTGAGCGTCGACAGGGCGTCTACCGGCTCGCCGTTGAGCAGTATGTCGAGCTTTACGAGCTTTGACGGGCGGAAGGAGTCCACGTGGTAGTCGAACGAGGCGTAGCCCTTGGATATGCTCTTGAGCTTGTCGTAGAAGTCTATCACGATTTCGCCCAGTGGCAGCATGAAGTGCAGCTCCACCCTGTTGCCGCTTACGTATTGCTGGTCTATCAGCTCGCCGCGCTTGTCGAGGCAGAGGCGCATTATGGCTCCGATGTAGTCGGCGGCTGTGATTATCGACGCCCTTATGTATGGCTCCTCGATGTGGTCTATCATGGTTGGCTCGGGCAGGCCGGAGGGGTTGTGTACCTCCTTGACGCCGCCCTGCTTGTCGTAGCACATATACGACACGTTTGGCACGGTGGTTATCACGTCCATGTTGAACTCGCGGTCGAGCCTCTCCTGCACTATCTCCATGTGGAGCAGGCCGAGGAAGCCGCACCTGAAGCCGAAGCCCAGCGCCACCGACGACTCGGGGGTGAACGTGAGCGAGGCGTCGTTTAGCTGCAACTTCTCGAGCGAGGCGCGTAGGTTCTCGTATTCGGCGGGATCGATGGGGTAGACGCCTGCGAACACCATCGGCCTGACCTCCTGGAATCCCTCGATGGCCTTCTCGCACGGGCGGGCCACATGGGTGATGGTGTCGCCCACCTTCACCTCCTTGCTGTCCTTTATACCGCTTATTATATAGCCCACGTTGCCGGCCGACAGTTCCCCGCGGGGTATCATGTCCATCTTCAGCACGCCGATTTCGTCGGCCTCGTACTCCATGCCGGTGTTGAAGAACTTCACCTTGTCGCCTTGGCGGAGCTTGCCGTTCTCTATCTTGAAGTATGCGATTATGCCCCTGAACGAGTTGAACACCGAGTCGAATATCAGGGCCTGCAGCGGCGCCTCGGTGTCGCCGGTGGGGCAGGGTATGCGGTCAACCACCGCGTCGAGTATCTCGTCTACCCCTTCGCCCGTCCTCCCGCTGGCGCGTATTATCTCCTCGCGCTTGCAGCCGATGAGGTCTACAATTTCGTCCTCCACCTCGTCGGGCATGGCGTTGGGCATATCTATTTTGTTGACCACGGGGATAATCTCCAGGTTGTGGTCGATGGCCATGTACAGGTTCGATATGGTCTGCGCCTGCACGCCCTGCGTGGCGTCCACCACGAGCAGTGCGCCCTCGCAGGCGGCGATGCTTCGCGACACCTCGTATGAGAAGTCCACGTGGCCCGGAGTGTCTATCAGGTTGAGCGTGTATTTTTCCCCGCCGCGCACATACTCCATCTGTATGGCGTGGCTCTTTATGGTTATGCCGCGCTCGCGCTCAAGGTCCATGTCGTCCAGCATCTGGCCGTTGGTTATCTGTATGGTCTTTGTGCGCTCAAGCAGCCTGTCGGCCAGTGTCGACTTGCCGTGGTCTATGTGCGCTATGATGCAGAAGTTTCTTATGTGGTTCATTCTGGTAAAAGAATTCTGGTGGTTTGTCCTTCCCTTTCCGGGCAAAGCCGGTGCCGGAAAGCGGGTGGTGCGGTTGCCCTGCGCACCGTTTGTGCCATCGTTGGTGGTTTAGGCTTTGCGCAAACACCCATTGCCAGCCCGGCGTGGCAAGGGCGAACACCGCATATTCCTTGCAAAGATAGTGAAAAAAAACGGTTTTCAAAATATTTCGACATTTATTTTGTTAATATCCAATTCAAAGGAGTTATAAGAAGTAATCGCTCCACTGCGTTACGATAGGAAGTTAGAGGACGTATGCTCCTTAGCTTCCGTTTTTCATTTGTTTTGGCTAAATGCGGACATTCATATTTATTTTTCCGTAATGCCGAGGACTGCGACATTCGACAGGGTAGATATGCGGCATCCGGCCTACGACGAACGAACTCGAATTGGAATGGCATTTCCTGCCCGGCGGCACGCAAAAGGCGGCCACGCGCAACGTTTTTCTGCGCGTGGCCGCCTGCTTCCGTTGTTGTAAAAAGATTGTTGGCAGTCCGGCTTTGGGTGGCCGCCCGATTCCGTGCGCAGCCTTTTTACCCCTTTACTTTTTTACCTTTTTACCCTTTTACCTTTAATCGCCTTCTTACTTTTTTACCTTTAAGGTATGTTTTCTCACCTTTATTATATATACGCCTCGTCCGGGCAGGGCAATCTCCGTGCGCCCGCCGTTGGCGTAGGTGCGTGTAACGAGTGCGCCGCCAAGTGTTAAAATTCAGGCTGCCGAATAACCTGAGAATTGCATAGCCACGAAGGGTTGCTCTATCGGCGGCAAATATCGCAGCCACGGGTGTGCAGCGGGTAACTGATTGGGCTAATTGGACTTAAGGGCCGAATTTGCCAGATTGTGCAACAAATCCTGTCAAGAAAACCGCGAAAAAAGCCCGGAAAATTGGCGTTTTGGGGCAAAGGCGGTTTACGAAACGGGCTGTTCCGCGTTGCGAAACGCCCCGTTTCGCGTCCTAATATGGCTCGTTTCGCAATCCCAAACGCCCCGTTTCAGGATGCCGCGAGGCAAAAACCGCAGTAAAACGTGGCAAAATCGGCCTCGCATCTTCTATTTTACTGCTTTCTGTCGTGTTAAAATCGTGCGGCCTGATTGCTAAGAAAAGTTAAGGCCGATGGCTTTGGCACGCTGCCGCCGTGTGGCGTGCTTTTTGCAAGCGTTTGCGTGGCGTGTCGGCTTTTCCGCCTCTTGGAGGGGCGGTTGGCCGGCGTTTTTTGTGAAAATGGTTGCGCGATGTTTGGCCGTTGGGGATAAAAGCGTTACCTTTGTGGGGAAAAGGGCTGCGGCCGTGGCAGGCTGCGGCCGGAAGGAAACGGATTAAACTTAATTTGCTTTTGGTTTATGAGACGATTGTTTGCGGCCTTTGTGGCCTTGGCGTTGTGCGCCCCTGCGGCTTTGGCGGGTGGCGGCAAGGGATTTACGGTTGACTTGTGGCCGGGCGGTGCGCCCGGCGGGGGCGACCCGGTGGACACGGCGAGGGTGACGGTGTTTTTGCCCGATGCGGGCAAGGGGAACGGACTGGCTGTGGTGATATGCCCCGGCGGTGCATACGGCGGGCTGGCCATGGGCCACGAGGGTACCGACTGGGCCGACTTCTTCACGGGGCAGGGCGTGGCCGTGGCCGTGCTGAAGTATAGGTTGCCGCACGGCGACTCCGACGTGCCGATGGCCGACGCCATGGAGGCGGTGAGGCTGGTGCGCAGGAAGGCGGGCGAGTGGCGCGTTGACCCGCGCAAAGTGGGCATAATGGGCTTTTCGGCAGGCGGCCATCTGGCCTCGCTCGTGGCCACAAAGGGCGAAGGCGACGCCGCCCCGGACTTCCAGATATTGTTCTACCCGGTGATAACGATGAATCCGGGCTTCACGCACCGCGCAACTCACGACAACCTTTTGGGCGAGAAGCCTAAGAAGAAGAGGGAGCAGGAAATGAGCACCGACAGGTGCGTATCGAGGGTGACGCCCCGCGCTTACATAGCCCTTTGCGACGACGACCACACGGTGCTGCCGGCAAACGGCGTGAATTATTATCTGGCTTGCTACCGCCACGACGTGCCGGCTTCGCTCCATGTCTACCCTGCGGGAGGACACGGCTGGGGGATGCGTGCCGACTTTCCTTACCACATCGAGATGCTGCTCGACCTGAAAGCGTGGCTTGGAAGCCTTTGAAAGTTAAGAATTAAGAATTAAAAGTTAAAAGAATATGCTGTAGCTGCCGCAAAAGGAAGCACAAAAGCATATTCTTTTAACTTTTAATTCTTAATTCTTAACTTTCAGAACAGTTCTCCTATTTCGGCTATCTCGTCTTCGTCGAACCACTTCTTGAGCTTTTCCTTCGCTTTGTCTTGTATTTCGGGATCGACGCTGCCCCACACTTTCTTGAGCACGTAGAGGAGCACGGCCAGGTCGTCGGTGAGTCCAGCGATGGGGATGGCGTCTGGGATGACGTCGAGCGGGCTTATCATGTAGCCCAATGCGCCGATGATGATGGCTTTGTCTGTTTTTGACACTTTGTCGCTTTGCAGCGTGTAGTAGAGGATGAAGGCTGCGTAGACCAGCTTTGCCCCGGCCCGCTTGGCTATGCGCGAAATCTTGTCGATAAAGTCGTTAGCCGTGAAGCGGTTGGCATAGTTCATAAAATCGGGTAGTTCCATAATTTACTCCTTTTGTTTATTGTTTGTTTTCGTTGTTACTGTCTTGTTTTCTGTGTGGTTGGCGCGGCTTTGGGCGTTTGCCGTTTGCCGGGCTTTCACTCGTTTGCCGCAGGCGGCTCGGCTTTGACCCTCACGATGCGTATCCCGTCGTGGCCGGGCTGCTTCTGCAGGTATTGGTATAGCGTCTGCGGTTCTTCCACCACCTTGCCCCGCAGCCTCGATGCGTTGAGCAGGTGCAGCCCGTCGGCGTGCCATACGGCGAAGCCCACGTGGGCAATGTCAAGCCCTGCCTTGTTGCTCACTATGGCTATTATGTCGCCGTCTTTCACGGTGGCCCGCATCAGTTTCGTGTCGCGCACCTGGCTTTTGGGTATGTACATCGCCCGCTTGCCGCTAAGCCGCTTTTCCTGCCGGGCTATCTCTGCCACGAGTTCGGGGGCTTCCTTCAGTGCGCGGTAGGCGCCGGGGTGCTTGCTCATGTAGCTGACGCTGACCACTTGCACGGCTGAGAATGGCGGGTTGGGCGCTTGTATCTCGGCTACGTGGCCCCTTGCGGCGTTGTCGGCTATCCAGTCGCTGAAGTAGTGCAGGCGGCTCGTGTAGCCGTCGGCAGTGCCGCCCCTGTACCTTAGCGCCTCTAAAGCCTTGGCGTATTCGCCGAACGACTTCCCGCCCCCTGCGGCGCACAGGGCCATTGCCGTGGCCGTCTCTACGAGCGTGGTGCAGTCGAGCTGCCTCGTGTTTACCACCAGGCGTTCTTTGCCCGGCTTTTCGAGCGTGTGGGCCACGTATGGGCGGCCTATCAGTTTCCTTGCGAAAAACAGCGTGAGGCTCCCTGCCGACTCGCCGGCGGTGGCTTCCGACAGTGCGGCCACGACGAACGCGCTGTCTTGCGGCAGGTAGTCTGTCTTGGCGGTTGCGCCGATGGCGCAGGCAAGCAATGCCGCGATGGCGAGAAATGCTGTCTTCATGTCAGTGTGGTTTCGGCTTCGGGGCGCGGCGGCTTATTCTTGCGTGGCGTCCTTTGCCGTGGTTTTTTATCTTTTGTGTTTTTTGTACCGTTCCTTAAGTCCGAAGTTGTAGCCTATGTAGGCGTTGAGGCTGCCAAACGTGTTGTTGGTGGCGAAGCGCGACTTGTGGTAGTTGTAGGAGTTGAGTATGGCGCTGGCCCCGGCATACCAGCGCGTGTTGTTGTAGACAAGGCCGAACCTCCCCATGCAGTCTATGTTGACGTTCTTGAAGTTGAAGCCGCGGTCTATGTTTTCGGCGGTGTACCCGCGTGAGTGCTTGTAGGAAAGGGCCAGCGAAGCGCTTGCGCAGAACAGGAAGTTGCGGGCGAACACCCAGTTGTAGGCATAGCCGCACGACAGGCTAACGTTTGAGTATTCCACGTTGCGGAACATAAGCCCGCTGTCTATCTTTACTTCTTGCGGGTGGCAGTTTTCGGCCACCACCCGTTGCAGCTTCTTGTGGTCGAGGTCGATGCTGTTGCTCGTGAACCCGATGCCGGCGAGCCATGAGCCGCAGCTTACTTTCTGGCAAGTGCTCTGTGCGAAGGCCGCCGGGTAGGAGAATCTCTCGTGGTTGAACACATAATATATGTTTGCCCCGGTTATGCCGACGTTTATCCCGTCGAACGGCACGTTGTCGAGCCGGCTTGCGTCTATGCCGTCGCCCAGGTAGGCGTCCCTTATCTTGTAGTCGCTCCCGGTGCGCCTGTAGAACAGGTCGATGCCTATCTGTGAGCTGTATATGCTGAAGCTGACTTCGCGCTTGCGCCCCCCGTCGGAAAAGCCGAAGTGGCGCAGGTCGAAAGTGTAGCCGAGGAAGAACCACTTCCACCCGAAATACGGCCCGAGCTTCATCGCAATGTCGGGCGACAGCGTGACGGTCTGCCCCGAATTGCCCTTTAGTCGGTATATGTCGTAGTTGAACGTGGTTTGCACCATTGCCGTGAAATTGTAATGCTGTGGTTCGATGTAGTTTGTGTCTATTGCGCTGAATCCCCTCACGATGCGCTTTATCAGGCTCATTTTCTTCTCCTGCCCGTTGCCTCCGGCAAGCGACGTGGCCGGGACGGACATCAGGAAGGCGGCTAACAGGCAGCCGGCCGTCGCGAGTGGGGATTTGTTCGGCATCAGAATTTACCCAAGATTTGGTCCATTACCCAGTTGACGGGAGTGGCCGACACGCTCGTGCAGGTGCATACCCCTATGCCTTGGAGGTGTTCGATTACCGACTTTATCAGTGGGTATTGCACGTGCGGCGGGTTCTCCACCCTTATTTCTTCCTTGCCTGCGCTTGTGCAGAGCACGATTGGGTCGTAGTTGAATACGGAGAAGCTGACCTGCCCGCGGTTGCCGATAATCTGTATGCGGTCTTCCCTGGCAGACTCGTATGCAACGAAACACCACGACCCGCTGCCCGGCAGCCCGCTCTCAAACTTGAAGCAGGCGCTCACGGAGTCTTCGGCCTTGTACAGCCCGCCCCTGTTGGCGCAAATCCCGTTTGCCTCTACTATTATTCCGAAGAAGTGTTGCAGCATGTCGAGCTGGTGTGGCGCGAGGTCGTAGAAGTAGCCCCCGCCCGCAATGTCGGGCTGCAGGCGCCACGGCAGGTTGCCGGAGTTTTGGTAGTCGAGGTCGCGCGGCGGCACGGCGAAGCGTATTTGCACGTTGATGACTTCGCCCAAGGTGCCGCTGTCGACGATGTCTTTCACCTTTTGGAAATACGGCAGGTATCTCCTGTAGTACGCAACGAAGCACGGCACGCCGGTCTCTTCGCTCACCCTGTTCACCCTTGCGCAGTCTTCGTAGTTGGCGGCGAGGGGCTTTTCCACGTACACGGGCTTGCCGGCCTTCAGTGCCATTATGGCAAACGTGGCGTGGCTCGACGGCGGCGTGGCAATGTATATGGCGTTGACGTCGGGGTCGTCGATGAGCTCTTGCGGGTCGGTGTACCATTTCCTCACGCCGTGCCTTTCGGCGTAGCTCCGGGCTTTGGCCTCGCTGCGGCTCATGACCGCTTCAACCGACGAGCCTCCTACCTCCGAAAAAGCCGGCCCGCTCTTGGTTTCGGTTACTTCACCGCACCCGATGAACCCCCATTTTAGTATTTTCATAATAAGTATTAATTGTGACGCAAAGATACGAAAAAATAGCTACCTTTGCAAAAATCAAGAGGAATAATGTCAAAAATAATGGAAAATCAAAAGGTTGCCTTATTGATGAAGAGCCGCAGTTCGAGTGCGTGCATAAAGGAAGGATACGGGCGTTTCATGGGAAATTTCAAGTGGCTGGTCGCCAATTCGTGGCCTGTGGCGCTTGTCTATGCTATAATATGTGGCGCATTGTGTACGGCTTGTGTCGTCCATATTCCGGCAATGACCGTGCAGACGGTGCAGAGCCAAGGAAACCTTTATCCGGTTGTTGTTGGCAATTTGCCTTTTATCGGCCTGTGTGCCGCGCTGGTTGTGCTTGGCGGGGTGTTCGAGGCTGCCACATACTCGTGCGCCCTGTCGCGCCTTAAGGCTGGCGAGGGACAGTCGGTGGCCCTAAGGAAGTTTTTGCGCCTTGGCTTTGATGTGCGCACTTTTGTGCGCACGCTAAAGGCTGCGGTCGTGAACGTGGCTGCCTGGGCTGTAGTTGCGGCGGCTGCCGGGGCTGTCGTGTCTTTAGGTTCGGCCATGGGGGTAGGCGGCAGGCGGCTGGTTATGGCCGCTGCGGCTGTCGTGGCCGTCGCTGCGGCTGTCGCCGTGCTGTTGCCGTTGGCCCTTTCGAGTCTGAAATATGTGTTCTGCGATGGCGAAAAGCTTTTCCCCACCATATTCCGGCACCACTCCGTGGGCTTGCGCCATGTCGGCTTTATGCTCATTGTCGTGGTTGTCTGCGCCATCGTGGTGGGATTTGCAGAATATATCCTTACGTTGCCGGCCGTGGTGTTGTCGGTGGCGAACTTCCAGGCCAACGCCGGCGTGCTCAACGGCGACCCGTTGGCAATCCCGGGCCGGGTGAACTACATTTCGGCCGTCGTCTTTCTTTTTGCCGGCTTCGTGCAGGTGTATGTGCGTATGTCTGCCATATTCCCCCTGTGCTATATGTACGGGTCGGTTGAGACGCAAGAGGAAGAAAAGCAAAAATTCAAGAAATCGTCGGCGATGCAGCCGCAAACAAGCTTAATGCGATGAAACGTGTACTTTTTATCGACCGCGACGGAACAATCGTAGAGGAACCGTTCGACGAGCAGGTTGACTCTTTCGAGAAGCTGAAGTTCGTGAAGGGCGTGTTCAAGAATCTGTCGTTTATCTGCGAGAAGCTCGACTTCGAGCTTGTCATGGTGTCAAACCAAGACGGGCTTGGCACCGCATCGTTTCCCGAGGAAACGTTTTGGCCGGTGCATAACTTCATATTGCAGACCCTCCGGGGCGAGGGCATCAGCTTCAGCGAGGTGCTGGTGGACCGCCATTTCCCCGAAGACAATTCGCCTACGCGCAAGCCTGCCACCGGCATGGTTGAGAAATACATGGTGAACGCGGACTACGACATGGCGAACAGCTACGTGATAGGCGACCGCGAAACCGACAGGCTGTTTGCCGAGAACATAGGATGCAAGTCGCTCATATTGGGCCGCGACGGCATGACTTGGGATAAGGTGGCCGAAATACTGTTTGCCGGCGAGAGGGTGGCAGAGGTGTCGCGCACCACGCACGAGACCGACATCTACGTGAAGGTGGGCCTCGACGGGAGCGGCAAGTGCGACGTCGGCACCGGGATTGGCTTCTTCGACCATCTGCTTGAGCAGATAGGCAAGCATGGCATGGTGGACCTTACCGTCAGGGCGAGGGGCGACTTGCACGTGGACGAGCACCACACGATAGAGGACACGGCCATCGTGCTTGGCGAGTGCCTGCTGAAAGCCCTTGGCGACAAGCGCGGGATTGGGCGCTATGGTTTCTGCCTGCCCATGGACGACTGCCTGTGTTCCGTGGCGCTAGACTTCGGCGGGCGGCCTTGGCTCGTGTGGGATGCCTCGTTCCGGCGCGAGAAAATAGGCGATATGCCCACAGAGATGTTCCTCCATTTCTTCAAAAGCCTTAGCGACAGTGCGCGTATGAACCTAAACATCAAGGCCGAGGGCGACAACGAGCACCACAAGATAGAGGGCATATTCAAGGCTTTCGCCCGTAGCCTGAGGATGGCTGCGGGGCGCGACATACGCAATTTCGTCTTGCCGAGCACCAAAGGCGTGCTCTGACCTGCTGCCTTGGGGCTTTTCTGCGTGGCTTGCCTTTTGGCGAGATGCCAAGGCTGTTTCCCCGGCTTTCCCGGCCCTTGTGCATGGCGTCACGTGCAGGCAGGCTTTGGCTTTGCATGTGCGCTGTGGCGGCGGCTCGGTCTGTGGCCGCAAGTGTGTGGGCATCCAGGCCCGCCGCCTTGGCTAAAGCGAGCAGAACCTCTCGGTGAGCTTCCTGCGGAACAGCCGCCCCACCTTCACGTAGTCTATCTTGTCGAACGGAGGGTAGAACCTGCACACGTTGTCGTTCACCTCAATCAGGTAGTTGATGTTTATCACGTACTTCTGGCTGACCTGCACGAAGCGGTCGTCGATGGTGAGCAGCGTCTCGTTGTTGACGTTGCGCCTGAGCTTTATCGGGGTGGGGTGGCCTGCCACGATCACCTCCCACACGCGGTTTTCGTGGTTGTATTGGAACAGGCCGATGTCTCTCGTGTGTACCAGCCTGAAGTCTATCGAGTTGGTGTAGAACAGCAGCTTGTTCTGGTCGCTTTGCTTTTCGAGGCACTCTTTCGTTGTCGCCGGGCTTTGGGCGCAATACTTCTTTGCCCGCGTTATTATCTGCCCAAGCTCGTTGTCGTCTATTGGCTTCATCAGGTAGTCGAAGGCCATGTTCCTGAATGCGGGGAGCATGTATTGCGGGTGGCCTGTGTATATCACCACCTTGCACTTCGAGGGCAGCGTCTCGTTGATTTGTTCGAGCAGCTCCACGCCCGACATATCGGGCAGTTCCACGTCGAGGAACACCAGCTTCGGCACCACTTCCTTTGCCAGGTTAAGCCCGATGTTCCCGTTTGTGGCCGTTCCCACAAGCTTTATGTCGCTATATCCCTTTAGTTTTTCTGCCAGTATGTCTATTGAAGTCGCGTTGTCGTCGATAATGATGGTTTTCATTTATTTTGTCGTTTGTTTGTTCAAATGAATTTTATTGCCCGCGGTATTGTCAGCGTGGCCTTGCATCCCGCCGTCCTGCCGTCGGGAGTCTCGATGTTTCCGATGTGGAAAGACATCTTGTTTGCCGCTCCCTTGTTTTCTTGGTTTATTATGGCGATGGTGTGGGTGATGATGTTCAGCCCGTTTTTCCCCTTGGAGTTGCCGGCCCGGGTTATGTTGAATCCGGGGCCGTTGTCGGTGACGGTGATTGTCGTGGCGGCGTCCGTGCAGTCGATGGCGATGCCGAGCCTCTTCGGGCCTTGCGTGTTTTTAAGCCCGTGCTTTATGGCGTTTTCCACCAATATCTGTACGAACATTGCCGGTATGAGTATTTCTTGCAGCTTCTCCTGCGGCGGGGCCGACACGTCAACGTCGAAGTTCTCGCCTATTAGCAGTCGTTCGAGGCTCGTGTAGTCGTGGATGAAGTCCATTTCCTCCTTCAGCGTCACGTATGCCTTTGCCGTCATTTCGAGGCTGTTCCTCAAGAGCCTCGACAGCCTCAGCAGCGAGTCGGCGTCGCTGTCGGTGGCAGCCCCGATGCGGGTGTTGAGCACGTTGGACACGAAGTGCGGCGATATTCTCTGCCTCGTTTCGTATAGTTTCAGCGTGAGCATTTCCATCCGGTTTTGTATCTTGCGCTTCCTCATCACGATTGTGGCGCACACCATGAGCAGCGCCATGGCTATGATTATCGTGAGGAACAGCGAGATGGCCGCCCGGCTGCGGTTCACCTCCACGTTTTTCTCGTTGAGTTCTATCTGGTGGTGCAGCTTGAGCGTGTCTTCGGTGAACCTCATCATTATCTCGTCTGCCCTCATGTGCTTACGGTTGTGCTCCAGGCTGTCGTTCTGCGCCATGTTTTCCTTCAGGCAGTTGTAGGCTTGCTTGTAGTTGCCCGTCTGCGTGTAGTATTCCTGAAGGTACTTGTTCCTGATGTTTTTTATCGACTGCACGTATGGCGCATGTTTCCCCTCGCCGTCCATTATGCGCTCAATGGCCGCGTAGTCGCGGCGTGTCAGCGCGATGCCTATCCTTATGGTGTTGGCGTAGTATGTGCCCGCCTGCACGTTGTGCCGCGCGAAGTAGCTTTGCGCCTTGTCCACATAGGCTTCCGCGCTGTCCGCCATCCCGAGGTTGAGGTATGTGTCGGCCATGTTGATGTAGCACAAGTGCATATCGTATGAGTTTTGTGCGCCAATGCGGCAGAGCAGCTTCCGCAGCCTCTCGAACGTTGCCAGTGCATTTTCGTAGTCGCCCTTGTAGTAGTGGTAGTTGCCGTAGTTGTTCAGGAAGTACGACTGCATGTTTGGCTTCATCAGCTCCGCCTTTTTGTCCGTCATGCCATAATACAGCCCGGCAGTCCTGTAGTCTTCCATCATGGTGTATATTTGGCCGAGGCCCATGTACAGGGTGATGTTCTTGTCTTCGGGCAATTCCAGCGAGTCTACGAGCAGCAGGGCGCGCCGGTACCACTTCGCGCCGTTTGGCAGGTCGTCTGCGGCTATGTATGCGTCGGCCAGGTTGGCGGCTATTTCCGGCGAGTAGTATATCAGGTCGCTCGCCATCACCTGCCCGTAGGCTTTGGTGTATAGGCTTATTGACTGCTGCGTGTTCCGCCTCATCAGGTGGTAAAGCCCGGCTTCGGTGCTGTTTGCCATGGCTTCGAGGCCGAGCGTGCGCGGCGAAGGCTCGTGCCTTTGGGCGAAGGCGAGCGTAGCCCTGGCCAGCGCCAAGGCCGAGTCGGGGTGGTCCGACAGCAGGTAGTAGCGGCCTTTCAGTATTTTATAGTCGTAGTATGTAAAGCTGTCGGTTGTCGCAGCCATCATGCTGTCGCAGAAAGCCGGCGCGGCGTTGCCACGCTTCAGCATGGAGTCGTTGAACGATATGAATTGCGCCTGCTCGCTTTCAGTCCTGCTGTTGTCGCTTCCCGTGCGTCCACACGATATTGCAGCGGCCATGACCGTAGGCAATAATAAGGTGGCGATATGTTTGAGCCGTTTCCCTATCGTGTCTCGACAACCCATGCTTTAGCGTGTAATCTAATTTTTTAACTGCAAAAATACAAATAAAACTCCCAAATCCACCATTTTTTTATAAAATGTAAAGTTTAAAAAATCGTATCAAGCACATATTCGTGATTAAACGGTTTGATTTTGTGATTAAACGTAAACCGGTTTCGTCGTCCTGGTTTTTTGTGGACTAAAAACGGGCGTTTTAGCGGGTGCTTGTGCAGTTGCCGCGCTGTTTGGGTGGCGGTTTTTGCCGCCATCGGTTGCCCGGCGTGCTGCCTTGCTTGGCAATCCAGTCGGTGCGGCTCCGGCTTAGGCCGCGAGCCGGGCGCCAGTATGCTGCCGGGCAAGGCCCAGCCGCCCGCCGCTCCCTCTCAAAAAGGCAAACTAAGGTGGCGCCGCTGTGGCGGCTTGCTCCGCCACATAAATTAAAATGAATGTCCGCATTTTTCCTAAGCGAATGGAATAAGGAAGCGAAGGGGCATGCGTCCTCCACTTCTTTGCGAAACGAAGTTGGGCGATAATTTCTTATAACTCCCTTAACTCCTTTGAATTAGGAGCTTTGCGGATATTCAATAAATAGAATTGCGGTATGTCGGATGCAGCCCTTCATAGTGGCGCAACGCGCCAAAATCGTACCGGGAGCATGGCCGGGTGCAAGCGCCAGTCGCAAGGTCGGCCCGCCGTAAACAATCAAAACAGTTGCTAAATAGTGAAAAAAACACAATCGCGTGGCGATAAACGATTTTATTTTAGTAATTTTGCGGGCGGAAAACTAAAAAACTTTCATAAGCCATGGTTACGAAACGAAATATATTCAAGGGCTTGGGCATTGCATTGGTCACTCCGTTCAACGAAGACGGAACGGTGGACTACCAGTCGTTGGAGAAACTCCTGCACTATCAATTGGACAACGGGGCCGACTTCTTGTGCATATTGGCCACGACCGGCGAGACGCCGTGCCTGACGGCCGACGAGAAGAGCCGGATAAAGAAGCTCGTGGTCGACACGGTGGGCGGGCGCATACCCATCGTCGTGGGCTGCGGGGGAAACAACACTGCCGCCGTGGTAGAAGAGCTTAAGTCGGCCGACCTGCGCGGCATCTCGGGCATATTGAGCGTTTGCCCCTATTACAACAAGCCGTCGCAGGAGGGGCTTTACCAGCACTTTAAGGCCGTGGCTTCGGCCACCCAGCTGCCCGTGGTGCTCTACAACGTGCCGGGGCGCACGGGTGTGAACATGAGCGCGGCCACCACCGTGAGGCTCGCCCGCGACTGCGCCAACGTCGTTGCCATAAAGGAGGCGAGCGGAAACCTTGAGCAGGTGGACGAGATTATAAAGAACAAGCCTGCCGGCTTCGACGTGATCAGCGGCGACGACGCGCTCACTTTCCCAATGGTGGCCTGCGGGGCGGTGGGCGCCATAAGCGTGATAGGCAACGCCCTGCCGAAGGAAATCTCTCGCATGATACGCCTTGAGTTCAACGGCGAGTATGCAGCCGCCCGCGAAATCCACCACCGCTTCACCGAGCTTTTCAGCCTGCTGTTCGTAGACGGCAACCCCGCCGGGGTGAAGGCGATGCTCCACGAGATGGGGCTGGTGAAGAACGTGCTGCGCCTGCCGCTCGTTCCCACACGCATCTCCACCATGCAGAAGTTCCGCGAGATACTTAAGGAGCTTAAGATAAACTGAACTGCGTGTGGCTCCCACGGGGCTTTGCAGCCGTTTCGCGGCGGCGTGCCGCTGCCTGCGCACGCTTTCCCGCTACTCCGTTTCGCGTGCTTCGGGCGTATGCCGTTTAATGATATTTTGCATTTTGGCCAGCCCGGTTTAACACGGCTGGAATTGGCGAAATAGAAATCGCAAGGCCGTTTTTGCCGCATCTCACGGCGGCATTTGTCACCTTGCATCCTAAAACGGGTCGTTTCGCATTGCGAAACGACCCGTTTTAGGATGCGGAACAGCCCGTTTTGCAACGCGAAACGGGCTGTTCCGCAAGCCGTTTTTTGCCAGCGCGGCCCGTTTTGCGGGCGATTTTTGCGGTTTCCTTGACAGGCTTCGTTGCACAAAAGTACAGGTTTGGCGAATAAGTACAATTGGCCCAGCTAGTTACGGTTGCACACCCGTGGCTGCGATATTTGCCGCCCGGCGGCGCTTTTTTTTGCGCGTTGCGGCCCACGGGCCGTTTCCATGCGGCTGTTTTAACATTTGCGGGCGGCGCAATCCGTAACGGATGTTAACGCCTTTGGCCTCGATGCCCTGTCCTGCCCGCCAAGTGCGCGGCGTTTGCGTGGTGTGGCGGCAGTCCGCCCCGCCTGTTTGCGCGGCACGCGGGGCGGGAGCCATCGCGCAAGCGCCGATATGTTGCCGCAAGCTAAAGTTTTGCTCCGCCCTTCTCTTTTTCCGTCAAAACATGGCGTTGTTTCGCCGATTTTGCGTAACTTTGTGCGGTTTAATCGCAGACAGACGGCAACAATGAAAGATAGCGCAAAAGCTGCTTTGGCGCACAAGCTGGCAGAGAGCCTCGAATCGAGCGGCGGTCGCAAGACGCCCGAGCGGTTTGCCATATTGGATGCGGCCTGCTCGATGGGCGGGCACTTCACCATCGACGAGCTTGCGGCGCGGCTTTCAGCCGAAAACCGCTTCCACGTGAGCCGCGCCACGCTCTACAACACCCTGCGGCTGTTTGTGGCCATGCGCCTCGTGGTGCGCCACCGCTTCATGGGAGCCACGCGCTACGAGGTGTGCCGGGGCGGCGGCCACTGCCACCAGGTGTGTACGGTGTGCGGCGCCGTGGCCGAGGTGGCCTCGCCGGAAGTCGATGCAGCCGTCGACGGGCTGCGCCTCCAGCGGTTCCGCAAGGACGGCTACTCGCTCTATGTCTACGGCGTGTGCAGCGCGTGCCAGGCCAGGCTCACCCGGCGCAAGGGCGTGGCGGCGAAGAAGACGAAACAACAAAAAACAGAACAACGATAAAGATGAGTAAAGGAAAAGTAGACGTCCTGCTCGGATTGCAGTGGGGCGATGAAGGCAAAGGCAAGGTGGTCGACGTGCTGACCCCGCGCTATGATGTCGTGGCACGGTTCCAGGGCGGCCCCAACGCAGGCCACACCCTTGAGTTCGACGGCCAGAAGTATGTGTTGCGCAGCATCCCTTCCGGCATATTCCAGGGCGGGAAGGTGAACATAATCGGCAACGGGGTGGTGCTCGCTCCCGACCTCTTCATGGAAGAGGCCAAGGCACTCGAGGCCGGCGGCCACGACTTGCGCCACCACCTGCACATATCTAAGAAGGCGCACCTCATCATGCCGACGCACAGGGTGCTCGACGCCGCCTACGAGGCGGCCAAGGGCGCGGGAAAGGTCGGCACGACGGGCAAGGGCATAGGCCCGACCTACACCGACAAGGTGTCGAGGAACGGACTGCGCGTGGGCGACATCTTCGAGAACTTCAGCGAGAGGTACGCGGCCGCCAAGGCACGCCACGAGGCCATACTTAAGTCGATGGGCTACGAGTACGACATAGCCGAGGCCGAGCGCAAGTGGATGGAAGGCATCGAATACCTGCGCAACTTCAGCATCGTAGACTCCGAGCACGAGGTGAACTCCCTCTTGCGCGAGGGCAAGAGCGTGCTGTGCGAGGGTGCGCAAGGCACCATGCTCGACGTGGATTTCGGCTCTTATCCCTTCGTCACCTCGTCGAACACCATCTGCGGCGGGGCCTGCACCGGGCTTGGCATCGGCCCGAACAAGATTGGCGACGTGTTCGGCATAATGAAAGCCTACTGCACGAGGGTGGGCGCAGGGCCGTTCCCAACGGAGCTTTTCGACGAGACCGGGGCCACCATACGCCGCCTCGGCCACGAGTATGGGGCCGTGACGGGGCGCGAGCGCCGCTGCGGGTGGATTGACCTCGTGGCCCTGAAGTACGCCATAATGGTGAACGGGGTGACGCAGCTCATAATGATGAAGAGCGACGTGCTCGACGGGTTCCCCACCATAAAGGCGTGCGTGGCATACAAGCAGCACGGCAGGCAGATAGACTATTTCCCTTATGACATTGCCGACGACGTGGAGCCGGTGTACGTTGAGTTGCCCGGCTGGCAGACCGACATGGCAAAATTCACCGACGAAAGCCAGTTCCCGAAAGAGTTCAGCGACTACATCGCTTTCTTGGAACAGCAGCTTGAGACCCCGATACGGATAATCTCCATCGGGCCGGACCGCGAACAAACCATAGTGAGGGAGTGATGGCACAGAAACCTTCGATACCAAAGGGAACGCGCGACTTCTCTCCCGTGGAGATGGCAAAGCGCAACTACATCTTCGACACCATACGCTCGGTCTACTCGCTCTATGGCTACGAGCAGATAGAGACCCCGGCCATGGAGACGCTGCAGACGCTCATGGGCAAGTATGGCGACGAGGGCGACAAGCTGCTGTTCAAGGTCTTGAACAGCGGCGACTTCCTCGGCAAGGTGACCGACGGCGAGCTTGCAGGGCGCAACCCGCTGCACCTGGCTTCGCGCATCTGCGAAAAGGGGCTGCGCTACGACCTCACCGTGCCTTTCGCCCGGTATGTAGTGATGCACCGCGACGAGCTTCAGCTGCCCTTCAAGCGCTACCAGATACAGCCTGTGTGGCGGGCCGACCGCCCGCAGAAGGGCCGCTACCGCGAGTTCTACCAGTGCGACGCCGACGTGGTGGGCAGCGACTCGCTGCTCAACGAGGTGGAGCTTATGCAGATTGTCGACGAGGTGTTCTCGCGCTTCGGCATAAGGGTGGCCGTGAAAATCAACAACCGCAAGATTCTAAGCGGCATAGCCGAGGCGATAGGCGCGCCCGACAAGATAGTGGAAATAACCGTGGCCATCGACAAGCTCGACAAGGTTGGCCTTGACAACGTGAACGCCGAGCTGCGGCAAGACGGCATAGGCGAAGAGGCTATCGCCAAGCTGCAGCCCATCATACAGCTCGACGGCACCAACGACGGGAAGCTCGCCACCATCGCCTCCGTGCTCGAAGGCAACGAGGTAGGGCTGAAAGGCGTGGAGGAAACGCGCTTTATCCTCGACGCGTTGAAGTCGGCCGGCATGAGGAACGAGGTGGTGTTCGACCTCACGCTCGCCCGCGGGCTCAACTATTACACCGGGGCCATATTCGAGGTGAAAGCCCTCGACACGCCCATGGGCAGCATCACCGGCGGCGGACGCTACGACAACCTCACCGGGATATTCGGCATGCCGGGCCTTAGCGGGGTGGGAATCTCGTTCGGGGCAGACCGCATTTACGACGTGCTCAACGCCCTTTCGCTCTACCCGGAGGATGCCGTGGGCGGAACGCAGCTGCTGTTCATCAACTTCGGCGGGCGCGAGGCAGCCTATTGTATGCCCATAGCCGCTGCGGCGCGTGCGGCAGGGGTGCGCACGGAGCTTTACCCCGACGCGGCCAAGATGAAGAAGCAGATGGGTTACGCCAACGCCAAGCGCATACCGTTTGTGGCCCTTGTGGGCGAAGACGAGATGTCGCGCGGGATGGTAACGCTTAAGGACATGGCCACCGGCGAGCAGGCCACGCTGCCTGCGGGCGAGCTTGTGGCTGCGGTGGCGGGCAAGGTAGGCAAGTAAATCCTGTGCGCAATGAAAACGATAAGGATGCTGCTGTTTGCCGCCGTGGCCCTCGTCGCCTTTTCGGCGTTGAGGAGCGACGACGCGGTGACTGTGTTTATGATTGGCGACTCCACCATGGCCAACAAGAGCCTGCGCAACGGAAACCTGGAGCGGGGCTGGGGCATGGCGCTGCAATGCTATTTCGACGAAGGGGTGAGGGTGGACAACCACGCCGTGAACGGACGCTCGTCGAAGAGCTTCATCGACGAAGGCCGGTGGCAGAAGGTGCTCGACAAGATAAGGCCGGGCGACTATGTGTTCATACAGTTTGGCCACAACGACGAGAAACCGAAGCCGGACAGGCACACCGACCCCGGCACGACGTTCGACGAGAACTTGCGCAAGTTCGTGCGCGAGACGCGCGACAAGGGCGGCATACCCGTGCTCTTCAGCTGCGTTGTGCGCCGCAATTTCCTCAAGGAGGCCCCGGAGAACGACGACGACGAGGCCCTGCGCAACACGGTGGGTGCGCCTTCGGGCAAAGGCGAGCCTGAAGAAGGCGACGTGCTCGTGGACACCCACGGCGACTACCGCTTCTCGCCGCGCAACGTTGCGGAGGAGATGGGGGTGGCTTTTGTCGATGCCAACAAGATAACCCACGACCTGGAACAGGGCCTGGGGCGCGAAGGCTCGAAGAAGTTGCACATGTGGTATCGCCCGGGCGAGGTGGCTTCGCTGCCCAAGGGCCGGCAGGACAACACACATTATAATGTGTATGGCGCCCACGTCGTGGCCCGTCTGCTTGCCAAGGCCGTGGCGGAGGAAGTGCCGGAGCTGAAGTGCCATTTGCTCGACTACGACTATTCGGTTGCCCGCAACGGCGTTGGCGATTTCTTCAGCGTGCAGGAGGCGGTGGACGCCGCCCCGGAAGGCAAGGAGGTGACAGTGCAGCTGTTCAGCGGCGAGTGGCAGAAGCCGGCCGTGCCGGAAGGCAAGAAGGTGCGTTTCGTGCTACGCGAGGGTGCCAGGTGGAAAGAATAAATAATGTGAATTAGCCGCATGACGCTTGCACGGTATGTTTTTTATGACTATCTTTGCATTTGATAAAAGCGCCAAAAGGCACAAACCATTAAACAACAAATACGGTTATGAAGAAAAAATTTATTTGCTCGGTATGTGGTTACATATACGAGGGTGAGGCGGCTCCCGAACAGTGCCCTATCTGCAAGGCTCCCGCATCGAAGTTTGTGGAGCTCGCTGACGACGGGCAGGCCACGTTCGCAACCATGCACGTGCTTGGAGCTGCCCGCAAGGAGGGTGCCAACGAAGAGATGATAAAGGATCTCGAGGCTCACTTCAACGGCGAGTGCGGCGAGGTCGGGATGTATCTCGCAATGAGCCGCCAGGCCGATCGCGAGGGCTATCCCGAGATTGCGGAGGCTTACAAGCGCTATGCCTTCGAGGAGGCAGAGCACGCCTCGAAGTTTGCCGAGCTGCTCGGCGACGTGCTTAAGGACACCAAGAGCAACCTGCAGGCCCGCATCGCAGCAGAGAAGGGCGCTTGCGAGGACAAGTTCCGCATCGCGAAGAACGCCAAGGCTGCCGGCATGGACGCCACGCACGACACCGTGCATGAGATGGCCAAGGACGAGGCTCGCCACTGCGCTGGCTTCATCGGCCTCTACGAACGCTACTTTGGCGACAAGAAGTAAGCCTTAGCGCAATAAAAAATGGAAATAACCGTTTTATCTTTATGATGAAACGGTTATTTTTTTGCTGTCATCTGCTTGCCTTGGCAGCGGCCCTTGCCTCTTGCGACGACAACGATTCATTCAGCACGAGCCGCTCCGACTTGCTGGCCTTCTCGCGCGACACGGTATCGCTGGACACGGTTTTCAGCACCGTTCCAACCTCCACATACACATTCTGGGTGTACAACCGCAACGACGACGGGCTGCGCCTGCCTATGGTGAGGCTGCAAAGGGGCAACCAGAGCGGCTTCAGGGTGAACGTTGACGGCACTTACCTCGACAACACGATGGGCAGTCTCGTGCAGAACCTCGAGGTGAGGGGCGGCGACAGCATACGTGTGTTTGTCGAGCTTACGTCGGCACGCAACGGCGCAGGCACCCCGCAGCTCGTGGAAGACAACCTGGTGTTCACGCTCGAAAGCGGGGTGGAGCAGGCCGTCAACCTGCGGGCGTACTCTTGGGATGCGCTGTTGTGCCGCGACCTGACGGTCAGCCTCGATACAACCATTTCCGGCGCGACGCCTATTGTGGTGTATGGCGGGCTGAAGGTTGACAGCGGCGCGACGCTCACTATCAACGCCCCGGCCAAGATTTTCTTCCACAGCGGGGCGGGAATAGATGTCTACGGGCGGCTGTCGGTAAGCGGAACGCCGGCCGACAACGTCGTGCTGCGAGGCGACAGGACAGACCGTATGTTCGACTACTTGCCATACGACAGGGTGAGCGGGCAATGGAAGGGCATAAGGATACACTCCTCCTCGTCGGGCAACCGCATTGCATACACCGACATCCACGGCACGCAAGACGGCATAGTGTGCGACTCGGCTGCCTACGACTCCATATCCCCGCGCCTTACCATGGAGAACGTCATCCTCCACAACTGCGAAGGCAACGGCTTGGTGGCGTTCAATTCAAACGTGAGCGTCAGGAACTGCCAGATAACCAACACGCTCGGCGATTGCGTCGCCATATATGGCGGGAAGGTGGACATGGCATATTGTACGATAGCGCAGTTTTACCCTTTCGACGGTATGCGCGGCGCGGCGTTGAGGTTTGCCAACCACTATGGTGAAAGCGGCTACCCGCTTTATGGCTTCGACTGCGTGAACACGCTCGTGACGGGATATTCCGCCGACGAGGTGATGGCGCAGGAGGGCGACTCCGTGGCCCTGTTCAACTATGCTTTCGCTAATTGCATACTGCGGACGCCGGCCGTGGAGGACACCGTTCTGCTGAAGGCGTTCACCGATGTGGTGTTCGAGTCGCCGTCGGACAGCGTCCAGGGCGCAGCCCACTTTGCCGACATTGACGCCGACTTGCAGTATTACGACTTCCACCTCGATTCGCTTTCGACAGCACGCGGGCGTGCCGTGCCGATGGAAGCATGCCCGACCGACCGCGACGGCAATGCCCGCGGCGACAAGCCCGACATTGGGTGCTACCAGTATGCGGGCGCGGCCGGCGTCACATCTGCTCGTCGGTGAACGACAGCGGCATCAGGTTGCCCACGCCGTCGATGGCGTAGGTGTGCCTCGTGCCGTAGAGCAGGATGCGCACCTTGCGCCCGTAGCGACGCTCTGTCTCCACGAGTGCCTGGCGGCAGCTGCCGCATGGGGTGATCGGCTCGGCCAGCAGGCCGTCGCCGTTGCGCGCCGCTATGGCGATGCAGGCCACGGGCGTGTCGGGATATTGCGCCCCGGCTGCGAACAGCGCACTGCGCTCGGCGCATATAGTCACCGGGAACGAGGCGTTCTCCTGGTTGCAGCCAACTATCTTCACGGAGTTTTCAAGCAGGACGGCGCACCCTACGTGGAATCTTGAGTAAGGCACATACGAGTTGTCGGTGGCCTTTATGGCCATGGATATCAGTTCCTGTTCCGTTTGGCTAAGCTCTTCGGGCTGGCAAATGTTGATTACCGAAGTGATTGTTTTTTCTTCCATAACAAACGTAATTTTGTCGCAAATTTAATGAAAAAACTGTACTATATGAATTGTTTTGAGTATTTTTGCAACAAAATAAGGCTTCTTTTATGAAAAGACTGTTTTTGTTGGCGCTGCTGTTTCCGTTTGTCTTGTGTAGCGAAGCCCAGATGAAATGGAACAGGAGCTACCAGCAATATTTCGACCAATACAAGGACTTGGCCATCGAGCAGATGTTTAAATACCGCATCCCGGCAAGCATCACTCTTGCCCAAGGGGTGTTTGAGTCTGGGGCGGGGCGCAGCTCGCTTGCCCGGCAGGGCAACAACCATTTCGGCATTAAGTGCCATGGGTGGAAGGGTCGCAAGGTATATTACGACGACGACGCCGAGAACGAATGCTTCAGGGCCTACAAGAACGTGTACGACAGCTACGAGGACCATTCGCGCTTCCTTGCCACGGGCCGCCGCTACCGCAAGCTGTTCAGCCTGAAGCTCACCGACTACAAGGGCTGGGCGAAGGGTCTGAAGGCTGCCGGCTATGCCACCAACCCCAAATATGCCGACAGGCTGATCGACATAATAAAGCTTTACAGGCTCTACGACTACGACAAGGCCAAGAGCTACGACAAGTTCTTCGCCCGCCATGCCAAGGACGTGGCCGCCAACGGCATGCTCCACCCAATCTATGCCTTCAACAAGAACTACTACATCAAGGCCAAGCAGGGCGACACGTTCAAGAGCCTTTCGCGCGAGTTGGGCGTTTCCGCCCGGTCGTTGGCCAAGTACAACGAGCGCGACAAGGACGACGTGCTGGCCGAAGGCGACATCGTGTACTTGAAGAAGAAGCAGAAGAAGGCGCCCAAGGAGTATGAGGGCCGCCTGCACTATGTGCGCGACGGCGAGTCGATGTACACCATATCGCAGCTCTACGGCATTAGGCTTAAGAACTTGTACAAGCTCAACCGCCTTTCGCCTTACTACCAGATAAAGGTGGGCGACGGGCTTCTGCTGAGGTGACTGCGCCCGCTTTGCTGCCGGCTCCGGCTCAGCCCCGATGGGGCGCGGCTACGTTAAAATGTCTTAATCGGTGCGCCTCGCGAGGCCATGCAGGCCGTTCCGCCTTGTAAAACGGGCCGTTTCAGGCTCTAAAACAGGCCGTTTCGCACTGCGGAACGGCCTGTTTTGCAAAGCGAAATGGCCGCTGCTGCAAGGCGTTGGCAATCAGGCGGTTGCGGATTTGCGCCCGATTGCCTCGTTTTTGCATTGGTTAACATTGCGGGCTTCCGCAGGCTCCTGCCGCTCGCGGCTTGCCGGGGGCTGGCCTTGCTGCGCGTTGGCAGGCTTGGGGCGGGCGTGGCGTTTGGCGCACTCTACGGCAAAGCCCGGGCTGGCTCCTGCCAACCCGGGCTTCGTCATGTCTGCTTGGGCGTACCGCCGCCTTTGCCGCTATGTGGCAATGTGTGCGGCTATACGATGCCTTGCGCCATCATGGCCTTTGCCACCTTCATGAATCCGGCCACGTTTGCGCCCTTCTCGTAGTTGATGTAGCCGTCAGGCTCGGTGCCGTACTTCACGCAGTTGTCGTGTATGTCCTTCATTATCACCTTCAGGCGGTTGTCAACGTCTTCTGCCGTCCAGCTGAGGCGCTCGGAGTTTTGGCTCATCTCAAGGCCAGACACCGACACGCCGCCTGCGTTAGAAGCCTTGCCCGGGGCGTAAAGGATCTTTGCGTTCTGGAACGTTTCGATGGCCTCGGGCGTGGAGGGCATATTCGCTCCCTCGGCAACGGCAATCACTCCGTTCTTTACCAGTGCGGCGGCCTCTTCGCCGTTTATCTCGTTCTGCGTGGCGCATGGCAGCGCGATGTCGGCCTTTTCGTTCCATGGCCTTTCGCCTGCGTGGTAGACGGCGTTTGGATATTCGTCGGCGTACTCCTTTATGCGGCCCCTCTCGATGTTCTTAAGCTCCATGATGAAGTCGAGCTTCTCCCTGTCGATGCCGTCCGGGTCGTAGATGTAGCCGTCGGAGTCGGACATTGTGAGGACTTTCGCCCCGAGCTGCAGGCACTTTTCGGCAGCGTATTGCGCAACGTTGCCGGCGCCGGAGATGAGCACGCTCTTGCCAGCCAGCTCGATGTTGCGCGTGGCGAGCATCGAGAGGAGGAAGTAGACGGTGCCGTAGCCCGTGGCCTCAGGGCGTATGAGCGAGCCGCCAAACTCGCGGCCCTTGCCCGTGAGCACGCCGCTCCACTCGTGTGTGAGCTTCTTGTACTGCCCGAAGAGGTAGCCAATCTCCCTTCCGCCAACGCCTATGTCGCCAGCGGGAACGTCGATGTCTGGCCCGATGTGGCGGTAAAGCTCGTTCATGAATGCCTGGCAGAACCTCATCACCTCGGCGTCGCTCTTGCCGCGCGGCGAGAAGTCGGAGCCGCCCTTTGCGCCGCCCATGGGCAGCGTGGTGAGCGAGTTCTTGAATGTCTGCTCGAAAGCAAGGAACTTCAGTATGCCGAGGTTCACCGACTTGTGGAAGCGGATGCCGCCCTTGTACGGGCCGATCACGTTGTTGTGCTGTATGCGGTAGCCCATGTTAGTCTGCACGCGGCCTTTGTCGTCCACCCATGTGACGCGGAACTCAATCACGCGGTCGGGGATGCAAAGGCGCTCGATGAGGTTGGCGCGCTCAAATTCGGGGTGCTTGTTGTACTCTTCCTCTATTGTCGGCAACACTTGGCTTACTGCCTGGATGTACTCAGGCTCGTTTGGAAACCTTGTTTTCAGGTCTTCTACTACTTTTGCTGCATTCATAGTCCTTGTTTTTGTTTGTTGTTATGTTGTTATGTTGCTTTTTTCTTGAAACGGTTGCAAAGGTACAACAAATCGGCGAAATATCAAACATTTTATCAAGAAAAATCAAAAATAGCTATCTTTTTGCCATTCCGGCAGGTTTTCTCGCGCTTCATGTGCCGGTATGCCGTGGCAAGCGTGCCGCAGCAGGTGTGCGCCCGCACACAAAATTGCCGTGAAAATAAGCCGTGAAAAATTTGTTTGGATAAGATAAAATTAGTATTTTTGTACACGTTATCCTGAAAACAATCTTTTTACCTTAAAAAGGCTAATACCTATTGAAGATGATGAAGCGATAGTCTGCGAGGATAGTCGCTTTATTTTTTTGCCCGGGAGGAAACTGTTAATTAATATAAAATACAAGATTTGGCGGCTCGAAACCATGCCGTAATTTAAGTAAAAGTATTAACTTTGCGCCCGATTTCAGTCCGTTGAGGCGAAGAAAGCGGCTGCACAAAGCAAGCCCGCCTCGCGGAAAAATCCGTTTAATATAATAATAATGTACGCAATTGTAGAAATTAACGGTCAGCAGTTCAAGGCCGAGCAGGGCAAGAAGCTTTTTGTCCACCACATCCGCGAAGCTCAGGAAGGCCAGGCTGTTGAGTTTGGGAAAGTGTTGCTCGTAGACAAAGACGGCAGCATCGAAGTCGGAGCACCCGTCGTTGACGGTGCGAAGGTAGTGTGTGAGGTCATCAATCCTCTGGTGAAGGGTGACAAGGTAATCGTCTTCAAGATGAAGCGCCGCAAGGATTACCGCAAGAAGAACGGCCACAGGGCGCAGTTCACCGAGCTGAGGATTAAGGAAGTAGTCGCTTAAATTTTAGGAGGAAGTAAGAAATGGCACATAAAAAAGGTGTAGGTAGTTCGAAGAACGGCCGCGAGTCAGCTTCGCAAAGGTTAGGTGTGAAGATCTGGGGCGGCCAGAAGGTCATTGCCGGAAACATCATCGTTCGCCAGCGTGGCACAAAGCACAACCCTGGCAAGAACGTGGGCATAGGCAAAGACGATACGCTTTACGCCCTGGCTGACGGCATCGTTAGCTTCAAGAAGGGCCGCAAGAACAGGAGCTTCGTTTCTGTGATTCCCGAAGCCGAGGCATAACAAAAAACACAGAAAACACTTATTCCAAACAAACAATAAAATCCTGCACTTCCACCCGAAGCGCGGGATTTTGCTTTTTGTGCGCACCCGCCGCCGCGTGTGCGCTGGCCGTAGTGGCGTGCCCACGCCCGCCAACCCCGGCAAGCGCCTCGGCGGCGCTTGCCTTTTGCGCCCGCAATGTGGCTTCCCAAAAATTTTGTCCGCCAAAGCCTTGCTTTTTGGCCATTTTATGCTTACCTTTGCAGCGCAATAGGTTCACACAAGCTGTGATTAAAAGGGAACAGGGTGGAAATCCCTGGCAGACCCGCTGCTGTGATTTGCCCTTATTGGGAACAAGCATGAGGCCACTGGCATTAGTTTCTTTCAGTCGGGAAGGCGCTTGTTTCCGGGCATCGAGCCAGAAGACCTGCCGTTGCTCAATCCTTCGTCGCCGCCTCGTGGGAAAGGAGCGAGAAGGGATATTGCGTTATATAATGTCATTTCGCATGAGGGTTATATTGTCTGTGTTGGCTTGCCTCGCCGCAAGCCAGGCGCACGCACAGCAGTCGGCCTTGGGCAGGCTCGACAGTACGCAGCGTGTGCGCGAGGTGGTCGTCGTGGCCCGCCAGGACGTTCGCGAGACCATCCCGTCGCAACGGCTGGGCGGAAAGCAGCTCGAACGGCTCAACAGCCATTCGGTGGCCGACGCGCTGCGCTATTTTTCGGGCGTGCAAGTCAAGGACTATGGCGGCGTCGGCGGCATAAAGACCATCAACGTGAGGAGCATGGGGAGCGGCCACGTGGGCGTTTTCTATGATGGGGTGGAGGTGGGCAACGCCCAAAACGGCCAGGTAGACCTCGGCCAGTTCTCGCTCGACAACGTGGAGGAAGTGGCGTTGTATAATGGCCAGAAGAGCGCGTTGCTCCAGCCTGCGGCCGACTTTGGCACGGCAAGCGCGGTCTACATCCGCACGAAGAGGCCCAAGTTTGCACCGGGCAAGGCCGACAACCTCAAGGCAAAGGTGAAATATGGCACGAGCGGCGAGGTGTTCAGCGCGGCTGCCTTGTACGAGCGCAAGCTTTCAAGCGCAGTGAGCGCGTCGCTCAGCGTGGGCGCACTGACCGCCACCGGCAAGTATAAGTTCCGCTACAAGCGCAAGAACCTCGACGGCACGACGGCTTACGACACGACGGCCACACGCCAGAATGGCGATATGTGGGCCGTAAGGGCCGAGGCGAACGTCTACGGGCAGCTCCGCCAAGGCTCGTGGGCGCTTAAGGCTTACACCTATAATTCAGAGAGGGGCATACCGGGCGCCATCGTTAACAATGTGTGGCGGCGCGGCGAGCGGCAGTGGGACCACAACAACTTCCTCCAGGGGAGCCTGCAAAAAACGCTTGGCGGGAGGTTCACTACAAGGCTTCTGGCAAAATACGCCTACTACGACACGCGGTATGTGAACAACGACACCACCACGATGCTGATAGACAACAAGTACAGGCAGCAGGAGCTCTACGTCTCCACCGCCAATGTCTACGAGGTTTTGCCGTGGTGGAATGTGTCCGTGAGCTACGACTTCAAGTGGAACAAGCTCGACTCCGACCTGCGCAACTTCGTCTACCCGCACCGCTACTCAAGCTTCATCTCGCTCGCCACGGCGTTGGATGGCCGCGTGCTAAGGCTGCAGGCCAGCGTCTTGGCAACGTTTGTGAAGGACCACACGAGGCTGCAGGCCCCGAAGCCGTCGGCCTCGATGCTCACCCCGGCCATATTCGCGAGTTGCCGCCCGTTTGCCAACGACGTCCTCACCCTGCGTGCGTTTGCCAAGAAGAGCTTCCGCGTGCCAACGTTCAACGAGTTGTACTACACCGACATTGGCAACGCATCGCTTAAGCCGGAGACGGCCATACAGTACGATTTGGGCTTCGTGGTGGACAAGGCGTGGCCCGGCAAGTTCGTGAGCGGCCTGCGCGTACAGGCCGACGCATACTACAACACTGTCCGCGACAAGGTGGTGGCCTACCCAAAGGGGCAGCAATTCCGCTGGACTATGCTCAACCTTGGCCGCGTCCACATTGCCGGGACCGACGTCGGGGCCGCCGTCACGCTAAGCCCGGCGCCGGAACTGTCTGTCACCGGGCGCATACAGTACACATACCAGCAGGCGCGCGACGTTACAGACCCCGCCACTTCGTACTACAACGACCAGATACCGTACATACCGCGGCACAGCGGGTCGGCGGTGCTCGGCCTGTCTTACCGCACGTTCGACTTCAACTACAGCTTCATATATGCGGGCGAGCGGTATAGCCAGCAGGAAAACATCCCTGCCAACCATGTCCAGCCGTGGTACACGAGCGACCTTAGCCTGGCGTATAGGCTCGCCATTAGGAAGGCTCGCCTGCGCTTTGCGCTCGAGGTGAACAATGTGTTCAGCCAAGACTACGACGTGATTCTCAACTACCCGATGCCGAAGCGCAACTACGCCGTGTCCGTTGATGTGGAAATTTAAGCCGTTAATATTCAGAAAGGAACTGTATATGAAGAATTTGTTTTACGCACTCTTGGTCATGCTGGCCGTGGCGTCGTGCCGCGAGGACGAACTTGTGGCCATGTCGGACACACAAGACACCGGCGCAAGTCCCGCCCCAAGCGAAATCGTCGGGATGTATGTCTTGTGTGAAGGCAACATGGGAACGAACAAGGCATCGGTCGATTACCTTGACTTGAGCGGGCAGGACGGCACAGTGAAATACCACCGCAACATCTTTCCCGAACGCAACCCAAGCGAGGTCAAGGAGCTGGGCGACGTTGGGAACGACCTGAAAATATACGGGAGCCGCCTGTGGATGACCATCAATTGCTCAAACATGGTGGTGGTGGCCACGGCAGATTCTTGTAAGAAAATAGCCAAGATAGACATACCCAACTGCCGCTACTTGGCCTTCTACGGCGGCTTTGCCTACGTCAGCTCCTACGTCGGCCCCGTCGCCGTGGGCACCAACGTGCAGCGCGGGCGGGTGTATAAGGTAGATACGCTTACTTTTGAGAAGGTTGACTCCGTTACCGTGGGCTACCAGCCAGACGAAATCGCCGTGCTCGACGGCAAGCTCTACGTTGCCAACAGCGGCGGATACTTGCTCGATTCGTCGGAGCGCACGGTCAGCTCGATAGACTTGGCTTCGTTTGAAGTGGACGGGAGCGTTGACGTTGCGCCCAACCTGCACCGCCTGCGGGCAGACCGCCACGGCCGCCTGTGGGCAACCTCGCGCGGCGACTACTGGGGAACGCCCTCGCGGCTGTATGTGCTGGAGCGCGGGCAGGACGGCCTGATGGCCTTGGCCGACTCGGTAGACGTGCCTGTGTCCGACTTGTGCATCGTGGGCGACTCCCTTTACTACATCGGCGTTGAGTGGAGCTACGAGACAAACAGCAACAAGATGAGCAGTGGCATAATAGACATACGCGACTGTAGCGTGGCTGCTTCGCCGCTGTCGGCGTCGGCCGAGTTTGGCGACGTAACGTTGCCATACGGCATTATCGTCAACCCAATCGGCGGGGACTTCTATGTGATGGATGCCAAAGACTATCTTTCGAGCGGCAAGCTCAACCATTTCCTGCCGGACGGCACGTTCGACTGGGGCGTGTGGACCGGCGACATTCCGGGCCATGCCGCATTCCTGTTCAAATGACTGAAGCCATGCCGCGCCGCGCGATGGACGCGGACTAAACTTGCAAGACAGCTAATCGTAATATAAACTTATGGAAAAAAAGACTTTACTACTATGCCTTGCCGCGATGTCGGCGGGCGCAACGTTCGGGCAACAGATGTCGGCGACCGACACTCACAGCAAGTACATCCTTGCCGTCGATGAGTATGTGCCGGCCCCGGGGCAGTTTGTCAACACCATGCCGAAGTATGAAGAGGGCGACGACGCAGCCTCTATGGCGGCAAAGTGTACCGAGGCCCTGGCCGACAACAAGCGCAGCCTCGTGACCCTCGGCGGCTATGGCGGCTACATAACCTTCCACTTCGACCACAGCATTGCCAACATTGCCGGCCGGCGCGACTTCTACATTGCGGGCAACGCCATGAAGGGCGGCGCGGAGCCGGGCGTGGTGATGGTGTCGAAGGATATAAACCGCAACGGCCTGCCCGACGACCCGTGGTATGAATTGGCCGGAAGCGCCGATGTGGACAGCGTGGGGAAGGTTGGTTACGGCTACACGATAACATACGAGGAGAATCCGCTTGGCGACATTCCATGGACGGACAACCGGGGAAACAGCGGCAGCGTGGCCCGCAACTCGTTCCACTCCCAAGAGTATTTCCCGCAATGGATTGAAGGCCCGATGTCGTTTTCAGGCACCCTGCTGCCAGCCAACGGCTACAACAACGGCACGGCGGGGCGCGAAAACTGGGTGCGCGACACCTTCCGTTTTGGCTATGCCGACAATGCGCTTAACACCGACTCGGCAGGGTGCAGCTTCGACATTGCCTGGGCGGTAGACCAAGACCGCACTCCCGTAGAGCTTGACTTCATAGACTTCGTGCGCGTCTACACCGGCGTGAACCAACAGTGCGGCTGGACCGGCGAGACCTCAACCGAGATAGCCGGAGCCGAAGACCTGCACCTCGAGGAGTCTATCGAGGCCATATTGGCAGCGCCGTCGGCGCCTGCCACGTTTGAGGACGTTGCCCTCGGCGAGACCGGCGTGTGGAACGGTTCGGACATGACGGGAGAGAAGGTGGACGGCGACTATGGCTCGACTGCCTACAACAACCACTTCGTGAGCGGCTCTTACAAATTCCACAACACCTACAACGAAACTTGGGCTTCGTGGTCTGGCTTTGCCGTGTCAAACAAGACGTCTGTCGTGTTCGTCGACTACGACGACCAATACAACAGCTCTGTGGGTTGCGGCTATGGCCAGTCGGCCAACTACGCCGTCGTTTACCCATACGGCGAGACCGTGGAGGTGATGAACAAGCCCGAGGGCGAGGAGATAACGGGCTTCTACGTGACCAACACTGCCAACAACGCCAAGGCATACAACGAAGGCGACGGCATGACCGGGAAGTTTGAGGAAGGCGACTGGTGCAAGCTTACCATTACCGGCCACCACGCCGACGGCACTTCGACCGACGTGGAAGTGTTCCTGGCCGACTACCGTCCGGCCGACCCGGCAGCCCGCGGCTATATCGACTACTGGCAGTGGGTGGACTTGAGCCGGCTCGGCAAGGTTACGTCGTTGAGCTTCGCCGTGAGCAGTTCGCACAACAACGACTACGGGATGACCACCCCCGGCTACTTCTGCATGGACGACCTGGGCGGCACTCCCGACGCTACGGCGGGCATAGCCGCGCCTGGCGCACAGGGCGGCAAGGCGGCGACCGTGGTAGGGCGCTATGCCCTCGATGGCCGCAAGCTCGACGCCCCGTGCCGCGGCATCAACATAATAAAGATGTCTGACGGCACGACACGTAAGGTGTTTGTTAAGTAACTGCACGATGAGAAACATTGCGCCAGCCATAGCCATGGCTTGCCTGTTTGCCTTGATGGCCTGTGCGGGCGGCCAGACGCCGCCCGCACGGGCCGGAGGCGACACCTTGCGCTTGAAGTACTCGACGCTTCTCTGCATGGTGGAGTGCGACGGACACGTGGAGGTTAGCATTGCCGACCCATGGCACGAGGGCAAGACGCTCCACAGGTATGTGCTCGTGAGGGACAGCTTGGACATAGTAAAGCCTGGGGCCTACACCACCGTGGTGAAGGTGCCGCTGCGGCGTTGCATACCGTTGTCCACGGTCTATGCCGCGCTGATGGTCGAACTCGGCTCGCTGGATGCCGTGGCGGCCATTGCCGACAGGCAGTATGTGAAAACCGGGGAACTGCAACGCGGGTGTGCCGACGGCACGATAGGCGATGTGGGAAACTCGTCAAGCCCCGACATAGAGCGCATAGTAAGCCTCTCGCCCGACGCAATACTCGCCTCGCCCTTTGAGAACAGCGGCGGCTATGGCAAGATTGAGGGGCTTGGCATACCCATCATAGAGTGCGCCGACTACATGGAGCCGACGGCCTTGGGCCGCGCCGAGTGGATTAAGTTCTACGGTATGCTGCTGGGCGAGGAAGCCCGCGCCGACTCGATTTTTGCCATTGTGGACAGCAGCTACAACGCCCTGAAAGCCTTGGCTCGCAAGGCCAAGGAGCGCAAGTCGATGGTGATGGACAAGATGTACGGCTCCGTGTGGTATGTGCCGGGCGGGAAGAGCACCATTGGGTCTGTGATGGCAGATGCCAACATCGACTATGTGTTTGCCGACAACGGCTCGGCGGGAAGCGTGGCCATGGCGTTTGAGGCCGTGCTCGACAAGGGAGGCGAGGCCGACCTGTGGGCGATGAGGTACGGCGGCAGGGCAGGGGCGACATACAAGTCGCTGCTCGACGAAAACAAGGGCTACGGGCAGATGGCCGCGTTTGGCTCGAGGCAGTGCTACGGCTGCAACGTGGAGCAGACGCTATTTTTTGAGGAAACGCCCTTCCGCCCCGACTACTTGCTCGCCGACTTCGTGTTGATGGCATACCCGGAGCTTATGGCCGGGGGGAAGAAAAGGTATTTCCAAAAATTGGGGGAGTGACGGAACATGGAGAAACTGGAGTCAAGGCCGCCAAGGCTTAGGGCGGCGGCGTGTTGCGCGACGGCCCTGCTGCTGGTCGCGCTCTTCGCGCTCAACATTGTGTTCGGGTCGGTCAGCATACCCGCCCGCGATGCGCTTGGCATCCTCTTCGGCGCCGAAGGTGCCGACAGCCGCTGGGCCTACATCATCCTTGAGTCGCGCCTGCCGCAGGCTTTGGCGGCGGCTCTCTCCGGCGGTGCGCTCGCCCTGTGCGGGCTTATGCTCCAGGCCGCGTTCAGGAATCCGCTTGCCGACCCATCGATATTCGGCGTGAGCAGCGGTGCCGGGGTGGGCGTTGCCGTGTCGCTGCTCATGTTTGGCGGCACGGCTTCGGTCGGCGCGTTCAGCTTCGGCGGCTTCCTTGCCGTGCTTGCCTCGGCCTTCATGGGCGCGATGGCGGTGATAGCCATTATCTTCGCATTCTCACTCATTGTGCGCAACAGCGTGATGCTGCTCATCATTGGCATCATGGTGGGCTACCTGTCGTCGTCGGCAATCTCTCTGCTAAACTTCTTTGCCACCGAGGCTGGCGTGAAGTCATACCTCGTCTGGGGCATGGGCAACTTCGGCGGCGTGCCGATGGGGCAGCTCCCCTTGTTTGCCGCCACCGTTGGCTGCGGCCTTGCGCTTGCCCTTACGCTTGTGAAGCCGCTCAACATACTGTCGCTCGGCGAGAGGTATGCCGCAAACCTTGGCGTGAGGGTGTTGCGCGTGCGCAACATATTGCTCCTGGTGACAGGGCTGCTCACTGCGGTCGTCACGGCCTATTGCGGCCCGGTGTCGTTCATCGGGCTTGCCGTGCCGCACATTGTGAGGCTGCTGCTTGCCACCGACGACCACCGGCTGCTCATGCCCATGTCGTTTGTGGCGGGCGGCGTCGTGGCGCTTGCCTGCAACCTGCTTTGCGTCTTGCCAAGCGGTGGCGGCATAATCCCCATCAATGTTGTCACGCCGCTCTTTGGCGCTCCCGTTGTGATATACATCATCCTAACCCCCAAGCGCTCGATGGGGCGTTGAGGCCGGATAGTTGAAAATGTGCAACTAAAAAGCGGCTGGAGCCGTTACTGTTTTAACATAGTGCCGAAACGCATTGCAAAACGTGCCGTTCCGGGCTGCAAAACGACCCATTTTAGACTCTAAAACGGTGTGTTTTGCAGCCCGGAACGGCACGTTTTGCAATGCACTGAATGCCAAGCTGATACGCCGCGCGGCGCGTTTCGCGCCCGTTAAGTTAAAAACGTTAACGCGGAATGCGGCGTTTCGTGCAGCCATGCCAGGCAGTCATGCGTGTGAAAAAGCTCATGCCAGCTCTTTCCCGCCGAGGAACACCCTCGCCACTGTAGGCGAGGTGTAGGCGTATGGTATGAAGTCTATCGACGGAATCGGGGCCGTGATGAAGAAGTTGGCCACCTTGCCCTTGGCAATCGAGCCATACCCGATGCTTTCGCCCATGGCGTATGCGGCGTTTATCGTGGCGGCGTTGATGGCCTCGGCGGGCAGAAGGCGCATCTTGATGCAGGCCAGCGACACGGCAAACTTCATGTCGCCCGACGGCGTAGAGCCGGGGTTGTAGTCGCTGGCTATGGCGACGCCAAGCCCGGAGTCTATCATCTTGCGCGCCGGGGCGTATGGCATATTGAGGAAAAACGACGTTCCCGGCAGTGCCGTAGGCATGGTTTCGCTGCCGAGCAGCGTCTGGAACTCGCTTTCGCGGATGTTTTCCAAGTGGTCTACCGACAGTGCGCCGTGCTCCACGCCCACCTCAAGCCCGCCTATGGAGGCAAGCTCGTCGACATGGATTTTGGGCTTCATGCCCCACCTTGCGGCAGATTCGAGTATGCGCGAGGTGTCTTCAGGCGTGAAGAACCCTTCGTCGCAGAACACGTCCACATAGTCGGCAAGTTGCTCGCGCCCCACTTCGGGTATCATCTCGTCCACCACTTTGGCCACGTATTCCTCGTGGCCGAAGCCGCGCCCTATGGCGTGTGCGCCGAGGAAGGTGGCAACCACCTTTGCCGGGGCGTCCTCGGCCAGCCGCCTGATGACGCGGAGCATTTTCAGTTCGGCGGCCGTGTTTAGCCCGTAGCCGCTCTTTATCTCGATGCACCCCGTGCCTTTGCGCATCACTTCCTGTAGCCGTTCCATAGCCTGCCTGTACAGCTCTTCTTCGCTTTGGCTGCCCAGCAGGTCGGCGGAGTTCAGTATGCCGCCGCCCCGGCGGGCAATCTCGGCGTAGCTCAGCCCGCGAATCTTGTCGACGAACTCGCCCTCGCGGCTGCCTGCATACACGATGTGGGTGTGCGGGTCGCACCATGCCGGCGCCACGATCCCGCGCTTGGCGTCGATGGTCTTGTCGGCGTTGATGCCTCCGGGCGGCAGGTCGCCCATTCGCCCGAACGCGGCGAAGCGTCCGTCTTCCACCGTAAGCCAGGCGTCGTCGATGCACTTCAGGGCCGCCATCTCCTTGCCCTGGAGCCGCAACTTGCCGGAATCGGTGATTCCGGCAAGTGTCTTGATGTTTTCAACAAGCAGGCGCATTGTCTTTCAGGAAATCTATTGAACGCGCTATGTGCGGGTACATCACTTCGTCGTTGACTATGAAAGGCACCACCTTGCGGTATGCCCCGTAGACGCGCTCTACGGCATCCGACGACCTGAGCGGGCGGCGGAAGTCCAGGGCCTGTGCGGCGTTGAACAGCTCTATGGCCAGCACCCTCTCCGTGTTGAGCACGACCTTGTAGAGCTTTATGGCGGCGTTTGCGCCCATGCTCACGTGGTCTTCCTGCCCTTGGCTCGACGGTATGCTGTCCACCGAGGCCGGGGAGCAGAGGCTCTTGTTGAGGCTCACCACCGAGGCAGCCGTGTATTGCGTTATCATAAAGCCGCTGTTGACTCCGGGGTTGGCCACGAGGAAGCTCGGCAGGCCGCGCGTTCCCGACACGAGCTTGTAGATTCTGCGCTCGGAAATGTTGGCCAGCTCGCTCACGGCAATGGCGAGGAAGTCCATGGGCAGGGCGATAGGCTCGCCGTGGAAGTTGCCTGCCGAGATGATGAGGTCGTCGTCCGGGCATACGGTCGGGTTGTCGGTGGCCGAGTTTATTTCGGTGTCTATCACCGAGGATACGTATGCGAGCGTGTCCTTGAACGCCCCATGCACCTGCGGTATGCAGCGGAAGGAGTAGGGGTCTTGCACGTACTCCTTGGGCTTGCTCACTATTTCGCTTCCCTGGAGCAGGCTGCGCATATTCGCGGCGGTGTCAATCTGGCCCTTGTGCGGCCTTACCTGGTGTACGGCGTCGGTGAACGGCTCCACCAAGCCGCAGTAGGCATCGAGCGACATGGCCGAGATGGTGTCGGCCCAGCGGCCCAGGCGGCGGCTGTTCAGTATGGCCCAGACGGCGAACGCGCTCATGTTCTGTGTGCCGTTGAGCAGGGCCAGCCCCTCTTTCGAGGCGAGCTTGATGGGCCGCCAGCCGTTCTTGCGCAGCATCTCGGAGCTGTTCATCACCTTGCCCCGGAACTCGACTTCGCCCAGCCCGACCAAGGGCAGCGACAGGTGGGCGAGCGGAACGAGGTCGCCCGAGGCCCCGAGCGAGCCTTGCATATAGACGATGGGGTAGACGTCGTTGTTGAAGAAGTCAACGAGTCGCTCCACCGTGTCGAGCTTGCAGCCGGAGAAGCCGTAGCTGAGCGACTGGATTTTCAGCAGGATCATTATCTTGACGATTTCGTTAGGCACGCGGTCGCCCGTGCCGCAGGCGTGCGACATCATCAGGTTTATCTGCAGCTGGGCCAGGTGGTCTTTGCCTATCGACACGTTGCAGAGCGACCCGAAGCCTGTGGTCACGCCGTAAATCGGGTTCTTGTTCTCGGCAATCTTCCTGTCGAGGTATTCGCGGCAGCGCACGATGCGCTGGCGGGCGTCGTCGCTCAGCTCTATTTTGTATCCCTTGCCTATTATTTCCCCGATGCGTTCTATCGACAGGTGGTCGGCCGAGATTTTGTGTATCATTGTCATGGTTCGTTGTCTTTGTTCTGGTTAAAGGAATGCTTTGTCGATAATCCCGTCGTCCACGAGGTTCGGCATTGTAACTTGCAGCTGTGGCGTGCGCTCCATCTCGCGCCTTATGCTGTCCATGGAGCCGGTGTTGCGCGCCCAGCTCCGGCGCGCAATGCCGTTGTTGACGTCCCAGAAGAGCATGCTGCGTATGTGGCGTTCGCTGTCGTCGTCGCCGCTGATCACCATCCCGAAGCCGCCGTTTATCACTTCGCCCCAGCCTACGCCGCCTCCGTTGTGGAGCGAAACCCACGTCGCCCCCCGGAAGGAGTCGCCGATAACGTTCTGCACTGCCATGTCGGCGCAGAACTGTGAGCCGTCGTAGATGTTGCTCGTCTCGCGGAATGGGGAGTCCGTTCCCGAAACGTCGTGGTGGTCGCGGCCGAGCACCACCGGCCTGCTTATCTCGCCTTTGCGTATCGCCTCGTTGAAGGCGAGGGCAATCTTTGTCCTTCCTTCTGCGTCGGCGTAGAGTATCCTGGCCTGCGAGCCTACCACGAGGTGGTTGCGTCCCGCCTCTTTTATCCAGTGGATGTTGTCGTCGAGCTGCCCTTGTATGTCGGCCGGGGCGTGCTCCTTTATGCCTTCGAGCACTTCGGCGGCTATGCGGTCGGTAGTGGCAAGGTCGTTGGGGTCGCCCGAAGTGCATACCCACCGGAACGGGCCGAAGCCGTAGTCGAAGAACATCGGCCCCATTATGTCTTGCACGTATGACGGGTAGCGGAACTTGCCGTCGGCCCCTTGTATGTCGGCCCCGGCGCGTTGCGACTGCAGCAGGAAGGCGTTGCCGTAGTCGAAGAAGTACATCCCCCGCTCGGCCAGCTTGTTGATCGCGGCCACCTGGCGGCGCAGCGAAGCCTGCACCCGTTCGCGGAAGGCGGCCGGGTCGGCGGCCATCATCTCCTTTGATTCCTCGAGCGTCATGCCCACGGGGTAGTAGCCTCCTGCCCACGGGTTGTGCAGCGAGGTCTGGTCGCTGCCCAGGTCGACCTTGATGTTTTCTTCGGCGAGCCGCTCCCAGAGGTCAACCACGTTGCCCACGTAGGCCATGGAGACGGTCTTGCGCCCTTCCACGGCGCGGCGTATGGCAGGGATAAGCTCGTCGAGGTCGGTGTGCATCTCGTCCACCCATCCTTGGTCATACCGCTTCTGGGCGGCAAGCGGGTTTATTTCGGCCACCACGCTCACCACGCCGGCTATGTTGCCGGCCTTTGGCTGTGCGCCAGACATCCCGCCAAGCCCTGACGACACGAAGAGCATTCCGTGTATGTCGGTGCGCCCTGCGTCCTTGCGCAGCTGCATCCTTGCGGCGTTGAGCACGGTGATGGTCGTGCCGTGTACGATGCCTTGCGGCCCTATGTACATATAGGAGCCGGCGGTCATCTGCCCGTATTGGCTCACTCCGAGGGCGTTCATGCGCTCCCAGTCGTCGGGCTTTGAGTAGTTGGGTATCACCATACCGTTGGTTACGACCACCCTCGGCGCGTTCTTGTGCGAGGGGAAGAGTCCGAGCGGGTGCCCGGAATACATCACGAGGGTCTGCTCGTCGGTCATTTCGCTCAGGTATTTCATGGCCAGACGGTATTGCGCCCAGTTCTGGAAGATGGCCCCGTTGCCCCCGTAGATAATCAGTTCGTGGGGGTGTTGCGCCACTGCCGGGTCGAGGTTGTTCTGTATCATCAGCATTATTGCTGCGGCTTGGGCGGAGCGGTGCGGGTATTCGTCAATCGGCCTGGCGTGCATATCGTAGTCAGGGCGGAAGCGGTACATATAGATTCGCCCGTAGGTCTCAAGCTCCTCGGCAAACTCCTTGGCCAATGTCTCGTGGAACTTCTTGGGGAAATACCTCAAGGCGTTGCGCAGGGCCAGCTTCTTTTCTTCTGCGGAGAGTATGTCCTTGCGCTTCGGCGCGTGGTTGATAGTCGGGTCGTATGGTTTGGGTTCCGGCAAGGTGTCGGGTATGCCGGCGCGGATTTCCGCTGCAAACTGTTCTTTCGTCATCTCCATATTTAATACTTCGTTAAATTTGTAACTAATCCGTTGAAAATAAGTGCGTTGATTGATAAATTTTAGCATAATAAAATAG